>JAAYAK010000264.1 GCA_012719415.1 Syntrophorhabdus sp. | reverse complement strand
GTCCCGAAGGCCCTCCACAGGCGGGAGGACGAAGTCTTTTTCGAGATCACCGGCAAAGCCGTGGAGTGGCTTGCCCGCAAGGAGTGAAAGCGGGAAGAAGATGACCCGCCGCGGGAATCCCCGGCAGACCCGCCCCGACAGATTTGTCGCGTCTTTATTGCCCCATCGACACATCTTGCCGTGAAAGTTGCGGCTGCTTCTCGATAAAAAGCCGTAATTACAATATAATAGAGAGCAGGAGCCCCGGTGGTACGCGTATTGCTCCTTCAGCGTACAACGAGAACGAGAATGGGGGCAGACCGATGAAAGGTTCATTTCTCAGACAAACGGGATTGCTGGTGGGTCTTCTGCTTCTTGTCGCCGGTCAGGTCTATGGGGCTGATCCCGATACCCTGTACGTGCGGCACATCGAGGGGACCGTGGAACTGGCCGAGGCAGGATCCAGCCAATGGATGGAGGCTGCCGTGAACACGCCCCTTGTAGCGGGTGACACCATCCGGACAGCGGCGTTGGGGAAGGCTGAGCTGTTCCTGAAGGATGGGAGCGTCGTTCGTGTCGGGAGGAGCTCGGTTATGAGGATCGTCGCCGTCGAACCGAAGGGCGTTCAGTTCAAGCTCGATCGGGGAGGGGTCTATATCGTCGCCCGGGGATCGAAGGATGTTCCCATCTTCTTCGACACCCCCTCGGCGGTGCTTGATGTTGCCCAACCTGCCACGGTGCGGGTGGATGTCTACGACGGCGGGGTCAGCGAGGTGTCCGTCTATCAGGGTGAAGTGCAGGCGCTTGAGCAGAAGGGCCGAATGCCCGTCAGGGCCGGGGAGCGCCTCGTACTCGCTGCTGACGGTTCCATTCCCCGCGTCATGGGACTGCGCTCCGCCGACGAGTGGCAGAGGTGGAACACCGAGAGGGACAGGGCGACATTCGCGGCCGTGTCCACCGGTGAGAGTACCGCCTACCTGCCCGAGGAGCTCCGGACGTACTCGTCCGATCTCGACGCGAACGGACAATGGGTCTATACCCCGGAGTACGGCTACGCCTGGGCCCCTACGGTGATAACCGTCAGCACCTGGTCTCCCTATCGTTTCGGGCGCTGGGTCTGGATCGGGGGAAGCTACGTGTGGGTCGGCTACGAGCCCTGGGGTTGGGCGCCGTACCATTATGGACGATGGGTCCATCACCGCCATGCCGGATGGTGCTGGGTCCCGCCGGCGCGGGGCCATGTCCGCTGGGAACCGGCGCATGTCGCCTGGGTGCATTCATCGAGACACGTCGGATGGGTTCCGCTCGCCCCCGGTGAGACCTATGACCGCCGCAGGGCCCCCGTCATCCACCAGACGAACAATTACACCATATATAACAATGTTACCCTCGAGCGCTCGGTGAGCACGGCGCGGACGACGTACGCGAACGCCGGCGTCAGGGACGCGGTGGTCAGCGTGGAGCGCGACAGCATGCTGCGGGCGAAAACCGTCAGAGTGAACGTGGAGAAGACCGGCACTGTGCCCTTGAGGAAGGTCAGTCTTCCCGCTGGTGTTGTCCCCGCGAGGGCGAAGAGCGAACCGGTGCGGACCATAGACCGTCCGAAGACGGAGGCGGGGATGCCGGGTCAGCCCCGGACGTCCGCCGCACCGACGCGCGGCGGCGGAGTCCCGTCCGCGTCGACGCAGAAGACGAGCGCCGTGCCGCAGCCGGCCCCGGTGGTCGGACAGAGATCTGCCGCCGCACCGTCTCTGGCAACGCGTATCGAGGGTGCCGGGAAGAGGGGCACGCAGCCTGGCACGGGGGCGTCTGCAAGACAGCCGGGGGTAAGCGTCCCGGCAGCGGAAAAGAAGACCCCCGAAGACAGGAGGGATGGTGGACCTTGGGGTAAGGCGACGGGAGGCTCCGTCCCGACCCCTGTGGTGCGCGGCACGACGGGAAACAATACGGTATCGCCGGTGAATGCGAGGCCTCTCGCGGAAAGAATAGGCGTGGGCCGGTCCTCGAGCGTCTCCGGGACGCCCCAACCCGTCCCGGCGGCACCTTCCGCCGTGCGACCGGACAGCACGTTCCCGGGACGCGTCATCCCTCAGGCATCCGCACCGGTCGCAGATAGGGCCGCGGCGAGGCCCGCAGCCGTGACCGCGCCGCCTCAAAATGCCGAACGTGCGGCGCAGGCTGGAAGGACGGCAGAACGTTCACCAACCATGGCGGTGAGCGGCAGTCAGAATACCCCGATAGTGCGTGTTCCAGAGAATCGTCAGCCCGCGGCGCCACGCAATGCCCCTACCCGGTCGGTGAGCGCGCCTGTGCAGGCGAGGCCCGCAGCCGTGACCGCGCCGGCGGCCCAGAGCATACAGAGGCCGGCACAACCCGTCGTGAGAGCGCAGCAGGCGCCCCGTCAGGCAGCACCTCGCGTGGAGCAGAGGCCGGCCGCGGTGCAAAAGGAAAAAGCTGAGCCGCAGGCGGCCAGGCAGAGCCCGGCAAAGGAAAAGGCCGCCCCTCCCGCGGCAGCGCCCGACAAGAGTGAGGCTTCAAAGCCGGTACCCGCAAGCGGCGGCAGCGGTCTCAAGGCGCAGCAGAGCGCGCCGGCGAAGCAGGCCAGAAACTGATACCGCGTGCACTTCTGGTGAAGAAGGTGCTAGAATAGAGAGATTCGAGAAAGGGGCGAGATGAAGATAGCGGCAGGAACGGTAACGATGGTTCTCATCCTCCTCGTGCTTGGTGTGGGCCTGCATGCTTCCCCTCCCGGCGCCGTTTACGTGAACTACGTCGAGGGCTCCGTCGAGCACATCGCAGCCAATTCCGTCAGGGGAGTGCCGGCTAAAGCCAACAGGGCCCTTGCCGAAGGTGAGGCCATCCTGGTGGCGGGGCCGGGTAACGCGGAGGTCTTCATACGTGACGGCAGCGTGTTGAGGGTCGCCGGAGGGAGTCGGCTCAAGGTCCTCTCCATCGAGCGCGGGGCGGTTCACTTCCTGCTCGAGAGCGGCAAGGCCCATGTCAACTATAAGGGCCTCAAGGGATATCCCCTCTTTTTCAGCACGCCTTCCGCTGAGGTTGACGTGTTCGACCGGTCCACCTTCCGCGTGGATGTCAGCGGGGCGTCAGAGACGGAGGTGTCGGTCTTTGCCGGCGAGCTCTACGTCGTCCAGCCGAAGGGCAGGATGAAGATCATCGTTGGGACGCGCCTCGTCATGAGGAAGGATGGCAGGGCCCCCGTTTACACCACGAACAGGCCGGCGGACGAATGGGACAAATGGAACAAGGCGAGGGATGGGGCTACAGAACTTCCTGCGAGTGGTGGGAGCGAACCCCGGCAGTCGACAATGCGTCCCGCGCCGGCCGGTCCAGACCCGGGTGCGGCGGTGGCCGCTTTCCCTCCCGAAGCGATCCCGGCACCAGCAGTCACTCATGAGTACATCTATGTCGGGGTAGGTCCGGCATGGGGCTATTCCTGGTATCCCTACCGCTATCCGTATCGACCCTATGCGTGGCGTTGGTGGGGTCCCCGATATCCCGTATGGTCGGGCTACCGGCGGTGGCACGGTCCTCCCCGGGGTTACTGGGGTCACCGCGGCCATCCTCCCCGCCGCCATTGGCGTTAACCCTCTGAATATCTTGAAAGAATAAGCTTTTTCTGATATCGTATGGTGTTTCGCGTTCGTCAAGGACCCACACCGGAGAGTCAGTCAGGCAATGGAAGAGTTTTTCGGTCTCACCCTTTCCCGTCTCGAGGCGCAGATAGGAGCGCTTGGCAAGGAGAAGTATCGCGCCCGCCAGCTCTTCCGCTGGGTCTACAACCAGGGGAACCTCGATTTCCGGGAGATGACGAACATCCCCAAGAGCTTGAGGAGCGTCTTCTCGGAGATGTTCTCCCTCGATACC
>JAAYAK010000263.1 GCA_012719415.1 Syntrophorhabdus sp. | reverse complement strand
TAGATGTATACCCGTTTGATCCTTCTCGATATCTTGCAGAGTATTTCGTAGGGGATGGTTCCGGCCAGTTCGGCCATTTCGTTGGCGGAAATGCGTGTTCCGCCGATGCCGCCTTCGCCGAGGAGGACCGCCTCGTCGCCGCTTTCGACACCGTCAAGACCCGTCACGTCTGCGAGGGTCCAGTCCATACACACCCTGCCGACGATGTTGCATTCCCTGTTCTTGATGAGGACCCGTCCCTTGTTCGACAGGGACCGGGGGTATCCGTCGGAGTAGCCAACGGGTATGTATGCTATCCTCGTGTCCCGGGGTGTCTGGTAGGTCCTCCCGTAGCTCAAGGGGACCCCGGCCGGAAACTCCCTGCAGAAGGCGATGCGGGCCACGACCTTCATGACCTGCCTCAAGGGGAGGGCCTCCTCAAGGGAACGCGACGGATGGGAACCATAGAGGCTTATCCCCGCACGCACGAGGGAGAAATGGGCCTCGGGATAGGTGACGATGGCGCCGCTCGAGCTCATGTGCACGTATGCCGGGTCGAGGCCCGCCGCCCTCACGGTGTCCACCACTTTCGCGAAGGTCCTCACCTGGGAGAGCCCGTACTCGTCATGCACCTCCGGCGACGGGAAGTGTGTCATGACACCTTCCGTCTTGAGTCCCGGAGCGTCCGCGAGGATGGCGGCGACCCTCGGCGCCTCCGCCGGTTTAAAACCGAGCCGCCCCATGCCTGTATCGAACTTCACGTGCACCTTGACCGGCCGCGCGAATTCCTTCGAGAGGGCGGCCAGCCTTCCGAGGAGGGCGTCATCGTAGACGACCGGGGTAAGATCGTAGCGCACGACGGGCTCGATCTCCTCCCAGGAGAAAACGCCGCTCATGATGAGAAGGGGCGTCGCGATCCCCCCCTTCCTGAGGTCCACGCCTTCATCGACCGTTGCCACCCCCAGGTAGTCGATGCCGATGGACTCGAGCCTCTTCGATACCTCAAGGGCCCCGTGCCCGTAGGCATCCGCCTTGACGACGCCGAGAAGCCCGGTGCCGGGGTTCAGGCGCTGCCTGATGGACCGGCAATTTTCCTCGAGGGCCCCAAGGTCGATATAAGCGACCGCCCTCGGAGAACTCAACATCGAAAGCCTCCTTTATTTCTGCCGCGCGGAACCGATATCGCGGAACACCTTTTCGCATGCCGCGACGGTTCGTTCGATCTCTGCCTGACCCAGCGTCAGCGTGACGAAGGACGCCTCGAACTGACTGGGAGCGAAAAAGACACCCTCATCGAGCATGGCCTTGAAGAACCGCTCGTAGAGGTTCCTGTCCGACGCGGCCGCGCTGTCGTAGTCCGTCACGGGGGCTTCGGAGAAAAAACCCGTGAACATGCCTGTCGTGGAATTCACGCGGTAGGGAATCCCATACCTGCCGGCGATGGATACCATCGCATTCGACAGGGTCCGCCCCGCGCTCTCCAACCGGGGATAGACCTCACCCGAGGCAGATCTAAGTCCCCTGAGCACATGCAGGCCGGCCCGCACGGCAACGGGGTTCCCCGACAGGGTACCGGCCTGGTACACGTCACCCAAAGGTGCCAGACGCTCCATTATGTGTCTCTTCCCGCCGAAGGCCCCTATGGGGAAGCCTCCCCCGATTATCTTGCCGAGACAGGTGATGTCGGGGTCGATGCCGTAGATGTGCTGGGCGCCGCCGAAGGCCACGCGGAAACCGGATATGACCTCGTCGAAGATGAGAAGAACACCGCGTTTTCTGCACAGGGACTCGAGATCCTTGAGGAAGCCCTCCCCGGGAAGGATGACGCCCATGTTCCCCATGATGGGCTCCACGATGACGCAGGCAATGTCGTCATTGCCCTCCATGACGTGCTCCACCGTTTCGATCCTGTTGAAGTCGGCCACATAGGTATGCTTCGCCAGGTCCGCGGGCACCCCGGCGCTGTCGGGGATGCCGAAGGTGGCAAGTCCCGAGCCGGCCTTGACGAGGAGGCTGTCCACGTGCCCGTGATAGCAGCCGCGGAACTTGATGACGCCGTTCTTGCCCGTGTATCCACGGGCGAGCCTCAGGGCGCTCATCGTCGCTTCCGTGCCGGATGTCGTCAGGCGCAGAAGATCTATGGAAGGGAAGGCCTCCGTGATGAGACGCGCGAGCTCCAACTCGTAGGGATGACAGGCCCCGTAGCTCGTTCCTTCTTCAAGCGCCTCGGTGACGGCGGCGATCAGCCCCTCATCGGCATGGCCAAGGATGATGGCTCCCCAGGAGGCCACGTAATCGATAAAAGCATTCCCGTCGACGTCATAGAGGCGCGAGCCTTTCGCCCTCTTCACGAAGAAGGGTCTGTCGTGAACGGACATGAAAGCCCTTACGGGGCTGTTCACGCCGCCGGGTATGAGCCTTCCCGCCTCCTCACAGTATTCGTCCGATCTGGTCTTTATCATTTCCTCACCGCGAAGGATGTCTTCTTGAACTCTCTCACGCTGAAAAGCATCCGGTAATCTCCTATACCCGATCGGGACGCCATCTTTCCGACGATGGCCAGGCACTCTTCCCTTGTCCTGCCGTGCACCATGGTGTAGAGATTGTAGTCCCAGTATCCGCCGGTGTCACGCTCATAGCAGTGGCTCACCTCGTCAAAATCCGCCATGACGGCGCCGACCTTCTCCACCTCACCCTCGGGGACGCGCCACACGACCATGGCGTTGCCTTCATAAGAAACGGAACGGTGGGCGACCATGGCGGCTATCCTCCGGATGATACCGGCTCTCTTCAACGCCGCAAGCTCATCTATGAGGGCCGCTCCCGACATCCCCATTTCTCTCGCCATCTCGTCGTACGGCTTTTCGGACAAGGGAAAATCGGCGGGCAGCGCTTCCAGGACCTTTTTCATGTGGTTCTATTCTTACACATCGGGAAAAACGTTTTCAAACAAATTCGGAGCCAAAAAAGACTTTACATTGCACCCGCTAACATGTTGTAACTAACCAATCCGGCACTGCCGGCGCGAGCCTGCATCAAGGCGCTGAACGCGTTGAAACGATTCCTGAAGGAGCCTGTAAGATGGTAAAACCCGCATCGAGAGTGGAACAGATCCCGCCCTATCTTTTCGCCAGGATAGACAAGAAGAAGGCGGAGGTCAGACAGAAGGGAATGGACCTTGTCGATTTCGGGATAGGCGACCCTGATATCCCTACTCCGGGCAATATAATCAGCAGAATGCTCGAGGCAACGCGGGACCCGCAGAACCACCGCTATCCCAGCTATGAAGGAATGCTGGAGTTCCGCCAGGCGGCGGCCTCATGGTACAAGAGAAGGTTCAATGTGGACCTCGACGCCGCGACGGAAGTGGTGACCCTCATCGGCTCCAAGGAAGGCATCGCCCACATACCCTGGGCGTATGCACAGGAAGGCGATGTTGTCCTTGTCCCTTCCCCCGGATACCCCGTCTACAAGATAGCGACCATGTTCTGCGGAGCAACGCCCCACATCATGCCCCTTAAGGAAGAGAACGGGTTCCTCCCCCGCTACGAGGACATCCCCGAGGAGATCCTGAAGAAAGCGAAGCTTCTCTTCATCAACTACCCGAACAACCCCACCGGGGCCTGCGCCGACGACGCCTTCTTCGAGAAGACGCTGGAGCTCGCGAAACGGTACGACATCCTCGTCTGCCACGACGCCGCGTACAGCGAGATCGCCTACGACGGCTACAGGCCGAAGAGCATCCTCGAATTCGACAGGGAAAAGAAGCATTGCCTCGAGTTCCATTCCCTCTCCAAGACCTATTGCATGACCGGCTGGAGGATCGGCTTCGCCGTGGGCTGCGCCGACGGCATATACAATCTCGGCAAGCTGAAGACCAACATCGACTCCGGCGCCTTTCAGGCCATACAGCACGCCGGCATCGAAGCGCTCACGGGCAGCCAGGCGTCCGTTGCCGAGCTCAACAGCAGGCTCGAAAAACGGCGCGACATGGTGGTGGAAGCCTTCAAGACGCTTGGCATCGATGTCAGGAAACCCAAAGCCACCTACTACATCTGGGCACGGGTGCCGAAGGGATATACCTCTTCCGATTTCTGCGAGAAACTCATTGAGGAAACGGGCATCGTCGTCACCCCGGGCAGCGGTTTCGGCGAAGAAGGCGAAGGCTACTTCCGCATCTCCATCACGATCGCCGAAGACAAGATAGCCGAAGCGGCGAAAAGGCTGAGGTCGTTCAGGATCTGAACGACCGGCGGGTCTTTCATCTCTACCCGCCGCGGCCCCCGACGATGATCCCCGGTATCCTCAGCGTGGGCTGCGCGTCGGCCACGGGGACGCCCTGACCGTCCTTGCCGCAGGTGCCGATCCCGAACCCCAGGTCCGTACCCACCATGTCGATGTCCTTGAGGACCTTGAGTCCGTTCCCCATCATCGTCGCGTTCTTTATCATCGGCCCCACCGTGCCTCTCTCGATCATATATCCTTCGGATATCTCGAAGACAAAGTCTCCGCGCACGGTATCCACCTGTCCGCCCCCCATCTTGACGACAAGGATGCCGTCATCCACGGAGGCCAGGATCTCTCCGGGGTCATCGCTTCCCGGAAGGATCATGGTGTTGCTCATCCTCGGGATGGGTCTGAAACGGTAGGACTCGCGCCTGCCGTTGCCCGTGGACGTCATGGAGTGTTTCATGGCATGAAAGCGATCGAAGAGGTAATTTTTGAGGACACCTTTTTCAACGAGGACCGTCCTTTCCGATGGAAAGCCTTCATCGTCGAAGGCATAGGTCCCCCGCATGTGGGGGAGCGTGGCGTCGTCGACGACGCTCACGAGCGGCGACGCTATGCCGGCGCCGAGAAGCCCCTTGTAGCAGGAAAGGCCTTCCATGGCAAGGTCGGCCTCCAGACCATGTCCGACAGCCTCGTGGATCATCGTGCCGCCCGCCTCGGAGGCGAGGACGACGGTCTTCATCCCCATGGGCGCCTCGCGGGCCGCGAGAAGTCCCTGAAGGCGCCTCACGGTCTTTCGCGCGAGCCCTTCCATGAGTTCGTCGGTGAAGAATTCGAAGCCATGGAAGCCACCCACCGCCTCATAAGATGTCTGCATCTCCGAGCCGTCCCTCCCGACGAGGAGCACCGTGAGGACAACCTGCACACGGCTGTCATTCTTCATTCCTTCGGCAGTGGTCGCGATCCTCACGTTCTGGCGGGTATCGCGGTACATGACACGGATCTGGGTGATGCGGGACTCCATCTTGCGGGCCATGGACTCGAAATTCCTGACGAGGGAAAGCTTCTCCTCAACAGGAACGCCCCCGGGGTCTTTGCTTATGGAAAAGGGATATGCCGCGGCCCGTTCGCCCCCGGCGATCGCGGCCGTTCCCGAGCGGTCTGACCCATAGCGGGAAAGCTCCCCGGCAAGATCGACGAGATGGCCTTCATCGAAAGAGTTCGTGGAGGCGTAGTAGCTCTTCCAGGGCGTAATTACCCTGAGACCCACCCCCGCGTCCTCGCCCTTCTCGAGTTTCTCCACCCTGCCCGATTCGAGCTGGATGAGGGTGTAGACACGCTCATCGGTATATATGTCGGCATAGACACCGGAATGCTCCATGAGTGTCTCGAGCACCCTTTTTTCATTGAACATCGGGAACCTCCCTGAAGGTGATACCGTAGTTTGTCATATCGGCCATTATGCCGCGAACATCGTCCTCAAAAGCGGATGAATAAATGAGTTCGATGAGCCCCCGGTCCCCGTCGATCACGGAGAAGATGGCAACGTCCTCGTAAGATTCAAGGACGGCCTTGAAAAAACCGATGCCGCCGCGGTTGACGAGAAACCGTTTTGTTCTTTCCTCGATCATGATGGGCTGCCCCCCGGCATCATGACCTCATCAGCGGCGCATTCCTTCGAGCATTTCCACGAACGCTTCGATGCGCATCTTCGTTCTCGTGTCGAGCGGCCTCGGCAAATCTCCCTCGATGGTGAGAATGGGAACGGAAATGGTCTCGCGGAGGATGACGTCCTCGATGGCCCTAAAACAGAAGGCCTGCACGTAATGGATGATACCCTGAATCCCCCGCCGCGCTATCTCATCGCCTATGTCCTTCAGACGCGCGAATATCCCGTAGGGGTATGTGTAGAGAAGGTATCTCTCGACGATGTCCTTCGCCTCATAAGGAAGGGCGAACTGCCGCTGTGTCTCGTTGTAGACGACCTGCCCCCCCACGCTTTCTATGAAATCGTAGAGGTCGGTGACGATCGGGGGCACACCCATGTATCCGAGAGGTATCCCCTGGAGGCTCTCCCTCTTTCGCGCCTTCAGGATGAACTCATCCGCCGCCTTGCCGTATTCCTCCATGTTGCCGAGCATGTCCGAGGAGCCGACGAGCCAGAGATGGTTCTCCGCCCCCGTCACGTTGCGTTCGCTCCACGTCATGGTATCGATCTCCGAAAGCTTCTCCCTCACGCCGGCGATCTGCAATTCCACGTCACCGAGGGACTCCTCGTCAACGGACAGCTCTTTGCCCAGTTTCTCTATCTCTCGTGCAAGCACTTCCCTGTCGCGGTCGTAGGGAAAGGAAAAGGGTATCGTCCGTATGCCCCGGTAGCGAAGGATCTCCGCGAGAGCCTGCGTGTTGCTGCAATCGCCTTCCATGACGGTGATGACACCGGTCATCTCGCGTTCCATAATGACCCCGTAGATGCCTTTGACCCAGTTGCACATGCTCTTCGGGAAACCGTCGCGCTCCGCGCGCTCGATGAAGCGCCCCGGGTCGGGGTCCGTGACGAAGATGTTGTTCAGGTCGCAGGGCTCATATCCCGCGGCGAAAATGATTTCCACGGGGATCGTGGTGGTGAAGCCGATGACCCCCTTCGATGCCGGTGATGCTGTCATGCTCTTAAAGGTACTATGTTTTGCCGCGCCCTTGCAACCGTTTCAGCAGGGAGGGTTTGTCCGGACACCATTTTTGTGTTCTTTATATAGCCTATGATATCCTCCTTGAACGTTTTCGTAGTCATTATATAAGCCTAATAAGTCTTCAGGCGGGCTTACTGCTCTTTCGCCGGGCGAGCGTCCTGTCGGCATAACGCAGATCATCGGTCACCCTTTTCCCGATGGTCACGAAGGGTGGCATGGAGGCGGCCATCCCTGTCTCCCGGGTGGGAGACTCCGCAAGGAGCATGGTGAGTCCCTCATGCCTCCCCCTGTACCTGTCCAGTTCGAAGTACTGGTTGTTCCAGAGGAAACATATGCGCTCCCTGGAGAGGACCTCCGTCTTCGGGTCCATAAGGCGGGCGAGGCTCTGGTACTCCTGCTCGGGGATGAGTTCCTCCTCTTCCACCGGAAGACCGCGGGTACCCGCATGCCTCGTCCTTGCGAGGAAGTGGAAGTAGGCCCCCTCCTGCCCCCTCCTGCGTACCCTCGTTACCTCTCTCTTGTCCTTCGAGCGAAGGTACACCTGCTCCATATCGATCCTCTGATGAGCCGGAAGAGCGGCGAGATCGACGTGGCTGACAAGGTATTTCTCCCCCGTGGGAGGTACGTCGGGTATCCCGAGAAACCGGGCTATTGCCGAATACGCCCTTTTTATCTTCCCTTCGAAATCACTGCTGTTGTCGATGATCTTGAAACGGGGGTGGCCGAGCCAGCTTTCCTTGGTCCTTACATCTATACGGAGCGCTTCTTCGGGTGTCTCGAGGCGTGCCGAGTTGTTCTCTCCCGTGTAATACTCGGCGGCGCCGTCCGCCGCCGTGACGAGATGGATCACCCCGTCGTACCGATGACGGATCGCGGCCCGTGTCAGACCCTTCTTCTTCAGGATGCTGTTGAAGACATCGTCGGTGAGAAAGGCCCTGATGTCCATGATGCCCCTGTCGAGGAGTATGACCTTCCTGCGCTCGGGAAATATCCTCGATACGGCCTGTTTGTAGGTGTCCTCGAAAGACATCTGCATGTCGAAGATGGCCTCCTCGAAGACCACTATCTGGCCCGGTTTGTCCATTTTGCGCCTGTCGATGCCATTGCCCGTGATGAGTGTCGCCGTCTCGGGGACCACGAAGACCATGAATCCGTGGTCGGAAAGCTTCTCCGTAAGATAGGCGAGCGACGAGCTCTTCCCCGAACAGGGCCCTCCCGTGAGAACGATCATGCTCACAGGCTGCAACAGGCGGGAACTAACAGGCACACCAGCTCCTTACAGGGAGGAATGTTCTTGTTGCAGCGGGCGGCCCGGACTCGATCCGCAACGCAACTGCTCTTCCACCCCGATCACTTTTTCTGGATTCCGGCCTTCGCCGGAATGACGAAGAACGCTTTCCTGCACTGCAACGCTCAAGCGGTTTGAACGGTTCAAGCGGCTCAAGCTGTTTGCTAGCTGTTTACTATGTTTCTCCAGTCCGTCACGACGGGGTCGAAGCCCTTTGACCTGAGCATGGCCTTGACCTCGTCGAAGCTCCGGGGATCGAAGACCTCGAACTGGCCATCCTCGTATTTGTTCTCCCCTTCGAGGTATCCCCCCACGCGCGTGGACGAACCGGCCGACATCTTCGTGACGCCGAACTCTATTATCCGGTCCCTGAACTGAGGAAGCTCCCTGGTGGAGATGCTGATCCCCACGCGGGGGAAGAAAAGCCGGGCGGAGCACATGATCTTCAGCATGTCCCTGTCGGACACCTCCTGGTACCGGTGAATATCGTCGGCCACGCGCCTTAAGCGAGGAAAGGCAAGGCCGAACTCGACACCGGGATACTTCCTTTCAAGGCTGCGGACGTGCTCGAAAAGCGCGATGACGTCCCTGCGCCAGTCCGTGAGGCCGAGGAGAGCCCCCATCGATATGTGCCTGATCCCGGCTCGGGCTATTCGATCCGGGGCTGTGATCCGGTAATCATAGACCTTCTTGGGACCCGCGAGATGAAGTTCATCGTAGCGCGCCCGGTCGTACGTCTCCTGGTACAGCGTCACTCCGTCCACCCCGGCAAGGTAGAGCTCACTGTATTCCTCTTCGTCGAGAGGATAGACCTCGAGGGCGACATAGGAGAAATAGCGCGCCGCGATCCTGACGGCATCACGAATGTACTGGGGAGAAGAGTGGAAACGGGATTCACCCGTCAGGATGAGGACACTGCGGTTCCCCGTGGCGGCGAGTGCCGCGCACTCTTTGTCTATCTGCTCCATGGTGAGCTTGCTCCGCGGCATGCTCTTCTGAGAGGCATGGAAACCGCAGTAGACACACTCGTTCTCGCAATAGTTCGCTATATACAGGGGGGCATAGAGACTGATCGTACGGCCGAACTGGCGCCTCGTCAGCTCGCGCGCCGCATGGGCCATTTCCTCGAGGAGTCCCCTGTCGTCCACCGAGAATATGCGGCGGATATCATCGATCGTCAGGTGAAGGAGGTCTATCCCGCTGAGGCTCTTACTCATCATAGAGGAACCCCGTCAGCGGCGAAGAAGCGGCCGCTTCCCTTCTCTCCTTTCCCATCTTTGCCAGGTACGCCATTCTGCCCGCCTCGACGCCTCGCGCGAAAGCGGCGGCCATGAGCGGCGGGTCCTCTGCGTCGGCAACGGCCGTGTTGGCGAGCACCGCGTCGGCCCCCATCTCCATTGCCTCGGCGGCGTGCGACGGACGCCCAATGCCCGCGTCGACGACTATGGGAACCTCGATGATCTCCTCGATGAGCACCTCTATCAGGGTCCGCATCTTCAGCCCCTGGTTCGATCCGATGAGGGAGCCGAGGGGCATGACGGCGGCCGCCCCCGCGTCAACGAGCGCTTTCGCCACGTAAAGGTCGGGATGCATGTAGGGCAGCACGACGAAGCCTTCTCCCGAAAGTGTCTTCGTCGCCTTTATCGTCTCCTGGTTGTCGGGCAACAGGTACCGGCTGTCGCTTATGACCTCGATCTTTATCCAGTCCCCGTATCCGGCCTCCCGTGCTATGTGAGCGATGCGCACGGCCTCGGCCGCGTTGCGCGCGCCCGACGTGTTGACCATGATCGTGGTGCCCCCAGGGATGAAGGAGAGGATGCTCTCATCCGTCTCGTCGAGGTCGATCCGGCGAAGCGCCACCGTTACGAGTTCCGAGCCGGAACTCGCGATGGCCTTGCGCATGGCCTCCTTGTCGCCGAACTTGCCCGTGCCCAGAAAGAAACGGCTCCCGAACTCCCTTCCGCCCACGATCAGTTTGTCATCCATATCACCCTCCTCCCACGAAGGACACCAGTTCAACCCGGTCACCCTCAGAAAGGACGGTCAGAGACCATCGGTCGCTCTTCACGACTCCATCATTGAGGACAAGGATCACCCTGCCGGGGTCCGCCTTGCCGGAATGGACAAGCCTGTGGAGGTCCATACCTTCGACGATCTCCACCGTCTTGCCGTTGACTGTTATCTTCATTTCACTGCCTTCTTTATTCTCTTCAGCAATTCCACCGCATCCGACGAGGCCCTGACGACGCCTATCGTCTTCGCACCGGCGGCCAGCACACCGTCGATGTTGGAAAGATCGATGCCCCCGATGGCGACGGCGGGGATGTCGAGATGCTCCGCCGCCTCCCTCACATAGCCAAGCCCCACCGGGGCCCTGCCAGGCTTCGTGGGAGTGGCGTAGACCGGCCCTGTCGATATGTAATCGGCGCCGTCCCTGACAGCCTGTCTTCCCTGCTCAAGATTGTGCGTCGTCTTGCCGACGATCATCCCCTCACCGACGATGGCGCGGGCTTCCAGGGTGGACATGTCCTGGCCCACATGGACCCCGTCCGCCCCGACCTTCACGGCCAGGGCCGGGTCGTCGTTGAGAATGAATACGAAAGGCCGGACCTTCCTGTATTCCACAAGCTCCCGGGCCTTTTCGAGGACCGTCGCGTCGTCGCCCGTCTTGTCCCGGAGCTGGACGATGGCGGCACCGTCATCAACCGCCTTCTTCAACTCGCTGACGGACGATGAGATGACGTAAAGGTCGTTGCTGAATGGTTTTCTTCTCGTCATCGCTGCTATTAAATTACATCAAAATCGATGACAAGTCCAAGGTTCTGTGCAGGCCCGGCCGGAACGCATGAGGACACCTGAAAACCCCCCTCTTTGCAAGGAGGAACAAAAGAGGTAGAATAGAATATGCGCGTGCCCCGCGAGATAAGAGCGGCCCGCCTCACCAGAAACCGGGAAGAAAGGAGCAAGCCATGTGGGAATACACAGACAAGGTCAGGGAGCATTTTCTCAATCCGAGGAACGCGGGCGAGATCGAGGACCCGGACGGTGTTGCCGAAGTGGGTTCGATAGCGTGCGGCGACGCTCTCAAGCTCAGCTTCAAGCTCGATGAGAACAAACGGATCGCTGACGCGAAGTTCAAGACCTTCGGCTGCGCGAGCGCCATCGCCTCCGCGTCCGCTCTGACGGAGATACTCAAGGGAAAGACCATCGAGGAAGCAATGAAGATAACCAACCAGGACATCGCCGACTACC
>JAAYAK010000262.1 GCA_012719415.1 Syntrophorhabdus sp. | reverse complement strand
TAGATGTATACCCGTTTGATCCTTCTCGATATCTTGCAGAGTATTTCGTAGGGGATGGTTCCGGCCAGTTCGGCCATTTCGTTGGCGGAAATGCGTGTTCCGCCGATGCCGCCTTCGCCGAGGAGGATCGCCTCATCGCCGCTTTCCACGCCGTCGATGCCCGTCACGTCGGCGAGGGTCCAGTCCATGCACACCCTGCCGACAATGCCGCATTCCCTGTTCTTGATGAGGACCCGGCCCTTGTTCGACAGGGACCGGGGATATCCGTCCGAGTATCCCACCGGTATGTATGCTATCCGCGTGTCCCGGGGTGTCTCGTAGGTCCTCCCGTAGCTCAAGGGGACCCCTGCGGGGAATTCCCTGCAGAATGCGATGCGGGCCACGACCTTCATGACCTGCCTCAAGGGGAGGACCTCCTCAAGGGAACGTGACGGGTGGGAACCATAGAGGCTTATCCCCGCCCGGACGAGGGAGAAATGGGCCTCGGGATAGGTGACGATGGCGCCGCTCGAGCTCATGTGCACGTACGCCGGGTCGAGGCCTGCCGCCTTGAAGGTGTCCACCACCTTCGCGAAGGTCCTCACCTGGGAAAGCCCGTACTCGTCACGCACCTCCGGTGAGGGGAAGTGCGTCATGACGCCTTCCGTCTTGAGTCCCGGCGCGTCCGCAAGGATGGCGGCGACCCTCTGTGCCTCGGCAGGTTTGAAGCCGAGCCGTCCCATGCCCGTATCGAACTTCACGTGCACCCTGACCGGCCGCGCGAATTCCTTCGAGAGGGCGGCAAACCTTCCAAGGAGGGCGTCATCGTAGATGACCGGCGTGAGATCGTACCGGACGACAGGTTCGATCTCCTCCCAGGAGAAGACACCGCTCATGATGAGAAGGGGCGTTGCGATCCCGCCCTTCCTGAGGTCCACGCCTTCATCGACCGTTGCCACCCCCAGGTAGTCGATGCCGATGGACTCGAGCCTCTTCGATACCTCGAGGGCCCCGTGGCCATAGGCATCCGCCTTCACGACACCGAGAAGCCCGGTGCCGGGCTCAAGGCACCGCCTGATGGACCGGCAGTTTTCCTCCAGGGCGCCAAGGTCGATGCAGGCGACCGCCCTCGGAGAACTCGACATTAAAAGCCTCCTTTATTGTTGCCGCGCGGAACCGATATCGCGGAACACCTTATCACATGCCGTGACGGTTCGTTCGATCTCTGTCCGGTCCAGCGCCAGCGTGACGAAGGACGCCTCGAACTGACTGGGAGCGAAAAAGACACCCTCCTCCAGCATGGCCTTGAAGAACCGTTCGTAGAGGTCCCTGTCAGACGCGGCCGCGCTGTCGTAGTCCGTCACGGGGGTCCCGGAGAAGAAGCCTGTGAACATGCCCGTCGTGGAATTCACCCTGTAGGGGATGCCATAGCGGCCGGCTATGGACGTCATCTCTTTCGACAGCGTCTGCCCGGCCTTCTCGAGCCGGGGATAGACCTCGCCGGAAGCGCGCTTAAGGCCGCTGAGGACATGAAGGCCGGCCCGCACGGCAACAGGGTTCCCCGACAGGGTGCCGGCCTGGTACACGTCGCCCATGGGAGCCAATCGTTCCATTATGTGTCTCTTGCCGCCGAAGGCCCCTATGGGGAAGCCTCCCCCGATTATCTTTCCGAGGCAGGTCATGTCGGGATCGATCCCGTAGATGTGCTGGGCGCCGCCGAAGGCCACGCGGAAACCGGAGATGACCTCATCGAAGATGAGAAGGACACCGCGCTTCCTGCACAGGGCCTCGAGGCCCTTGAGGAAACCCTCGTCGGGAAGGATGACACCCATGTTCCCCATGATGGGCTCCACGATGACGCAGGCAATGTCGTCGCTGCCCTCCATGATGCGTTCCACCGTTTCGAGCCTGTTGAAATCGGCCACGTAGGTATGCTTCGCCAGGTCCGCGGGCACCCCGGCGCTGTCGGGGATGCCGAAGGTGGCAAGCCCCGAGCCGGCCTTGACGAGCAGGCTGTCGACGTGCCCGTGATAGCAGCCGCGGAACTTGATGACACCGTTTTTGCCCGTGTATCCCCGGGCAAGCCTCAGGGCGCTCATTGTCGCTTCCGTGCCTGACGTCGTCAGGCGCAAGAGGTCGATGGAGGGAAAGGCCTCCGTGATGAGACGCGCAAGTTCTATCTCGTAGGGATGACAGGCCCCGTAGCTCGTCCCTTCTTCAAGCGCTTCGGTGACGGCGGCGATTACCCCCTCATCGGCATGGCCGAGGATGATGGCTCCCCAGGAGGCCACGTAATCAATAAAGGCATTCCCGTCGACGTCGTAGAGGCGCGAGCCCTTCGCCCTCTTCACGAAGAAGGGCCTGTCGTGAACGGACATGAAGGCCCTCACGGGGCTGTTCACACCGCCGGGTATGAGCTTTCCCGCCTCTTCACAGTATTCGTCCGATCTGGTCTTTATCATTTCCTCACCGCGAAGGATGTCTTCTTGAACTCTCTCAGGCTGAAGAGCATCCGGTAATCCCCGATGCCCGACCGTGACGCCATCCTGCCGATCGTTGCCAGGCACTCTTCTCTTGTCCTGCCGTGCACCATGGTGTAGAGATTGTAGTCCCAGTACCCGCCGGTGTCGCGCTCGTAACAGTGGCTCACCTCGTCGAAACCCGCCATCTCTGCGCCGACCTTCTCCACCTCAGCCTCCGGGACGCGCCACACGACCATGGCGTTGCCTTCATAGGAAACGGAACGGTGCGCGACCATGGCGGCTATCCTCCGGATGATGCCGGCCTTCTTCAGCGCCGCAAGTTCATCTATGAGGGCCGCTCCCGACATCCCCATCTCTTTCGCCATCTCGTCGTAGGGCCTTTCGGATACGGGGAAATCGGCAGGCAGCGCTTCCAGGACCTTTTTCATGTGGTTCTATTCTTACACATCGGTAAAAACGTTTTCAAACAAATTCGGAGCCAAAAAAGACTTTACATTGCACCCGCTAACATGTTGTAACTAACGAATCCGGCCCTGCCGGCGCGAGCCTGCATCAAGGCGTTGAACGAGTTAAAGCAATTCTTGAAGGAGCTTGTGAGATGGTAAGACCCGCATCGAGAGTGGAACAGATACCGCCCTATCTTTTCGCCAGGATAGACAAGAAGAAGGCGGAGGTCAGACAGAAAGGGATGGACCTCGTCGATTTCGGGATAGGCGATCCCGATATCCCTACCCCGGGCAATATCATCGCCAAAATGCTGGAAGCAACGCAGGACCCGCAGAACCATCGCTATCCCAGCTATGAAGGAATGCTCGAATTCCGGCAGGCGGCGGCCTCCTGGTACAAGAAAAGGTTCAACGTGGACCTCGACGCCGCGACGGAAGTCGTGACCCTCATCGGCTCCAAGGAAGGCATCGCCCACATCCCCTGGGCCTACGCCGAAGAAGGGGACGTCGTCCTCGTCCCTTCCCCCGGGTATCCCGTCTACAGGATAGCGACCATGTTCGCCGGAGCGACGCCCTACATCATGCCCCTTAAGGAAGAGAACGGATTCCTTCCCCGCTACGAGGACATTCCCGAGGAGATCCTGAAGAAAGCGAAGCTTCTCTTCATCAACTATCCGAACAACCCCACCGGAGCCTGCGCCGATGACGCCTTCTTCGAGAAAACGCTGGAACTCGCGAAACGCTACGACATCCTCGTCTGCCACGACGCCGCGTACAGCGAGATCGCCTACGACGGGTACCGGCCGAAGAGCATCCTCGAGTTCGACAGGGAAAAGAAGCATTGCCTCGAGTTCCATTCCCTTTCCAAGACATATTGCATGACCGGCTGGAGGATCGGCTTCGCCGTGGGCTGCGCCGACGGCATCTACAACCTGGGCAAACTCAAGACGAACATCGACTCCGGCGCCTTCCAGGCCATCCAGTACGCCGGCATCGAAGCCCTCACAGGCAGCCAGACGTCCGTCGCCGAGCTCAACAGCAGGCTGGAAAAACGGCGCGACATGGTCGTCGAAGCCTTCAAGACACTGGGGATCGACGTCAAGAGACCGAAAGCCACCTATTACATCTGGGCACGCGTCCCGAAGGGATACACCTCCTCCGATTTCTGCGAGAAGCTCATCGAGGAAACGGGCATCGTCGTCACCCCCGGCAGCGGCTTCGGCGACGAAGGCGAGGGCTACTTCCGCATCTCCATCACCATCGGCGAAGACAAGATAGCCGAAGCGGCGAAAAGACTAAGGTCGTTCAAGATCTAAAAAACAGTTTCAGGTTCCAGGTTTCATGTTTCAGGAAGAAACCTTTGCACACTCACCTTGCGAACTGCAAAGATGTTTTCTTTGTCTTTTGCCTGAAACGTGAAACCTGGAACCTGAAACTGTCTTTTAGATGGACAGCCTGTTTCGGCCTTGCTTTTTGCTCTGGTACATGAGGGCGTCGGCCCTTTTTATGATGGCGGCGGCGGAGTCTTTCTTCCGGGCAAGGGTGGCGCCGATGGATATGGTGATGCTCTTCGTCTCCTTCTCGAGGGAGATGGACGATCTCTCGACAAGGGCCCGGAGCTTCTCTCCCACGTGACGCAGCTTCTCTTCGTCCAGGCTCGCGACTATGGCAACGAATTCCTCGCCTCCCCACCTCACGACCACGTCCGACGACCTGAGGCCATTGCGTATGGTGGCCGCCACAAGGCGTAGAACCCGGTCCCCGGCCTCATGACCGTACGTGTCGTTGACGGTCTTGAACTTGTCGATATCGATGAAGAGGACCCCGAAAGGCCAGCCGTAGCGCTTGAGTTCCCTGAGCTTCCCCGAAAGGTTCATCTGACCGTACCGTCTGTTCCCAAGTCTCGTGAGCGGATCGAGGAGCGCCATCCGCTCAAGCTCGCGGATCTTGCGCCCCAGGTCCTCGGTGGACGAATTGTCGCTGAATATCTGAGCGGCGCCGAGCACGCTGCCGCGGTCACCCAGTATGGGTGTTGTCCGCACTGTGACGGGAACCTCATGGCCGTCACGATGATGGAAGAAGACCTTCCCCTCCATGCTCTTCTTCAACTCCATCGCCTCGTGGAGAAGACATCGATCCGTGCAGAGACTGGTGCCGCGGTTATCCACGTGCATGAGAAGGCCGTCCCAGCAGTGTTTTCCGACAACCTCACTGCGTTTGTACCCGGTCATTTGCTCGGCCGCATCGTTCCAGTAGACGATGGTGCGGTCCCTGTCGACGAGATAGACACCCTCGTAAAGGCTGTCGAGGAGCCTTCGGTAAGACCTGTCGGTCAACAGGTTGCCCGTCCGGTCTTTCATCTTTATCCGCCGCGACCTCCGACGATGATGCCCGGTATTCTCAGGGTGGGCTGCGCGTCGGCCACGGGAACGCCCTGACCGTCCTTGCCGCAGGTGCCGATCCCGAACCCCAGGTCCGTACCCACCATATCGATGTCCTTGAGGACCTTGAGCCCGTTCCCCATCATCGTCGCGTTCTTTATCATCGGCCCCACCGTGCCTCTTTCAATTATATACCCTTCGGATATCTCGAAGACAAAGTCTCCGCGCACGGTATCCACCTGTCCGCCCCCCATCTTGACGACAAGGATGCCGTCGTCCACGGAGGCCAGGATCTTTTCGGGGTCATCACTTCCCGGAAGGATCATCGTATTGCTCATCCTCGGGATGGGCCTGAAACGGTAGGACTCGCGCCTGCCGTTGCCCGTTGAGACCATGGAGTGCTTCATGGCATGAAAGCGGTCGAAGAGATAGTTCCTGAGAACTCCTTTTTCAACGAGAACCGTCCTTTCAGAGGGAACGCCTTCGTCGTCGAAGGCATAGGTCCCCCGCATGTGGGGCAGTGTCGCATCGTCGACAACGCTCACGAGGGGTGACGCTATCCCGGCGCCGAGAAGGCCCTTGTAACAGGAGAGCCCCTCCATGGCAAGGTCGGCCTCCAGGCCGTGTCCGATGGCCTCGTGGATCATCGTGCCTCCCGCCTCGGAGGCGAGCACGACCGTCTTCATCCCCATGGGAGCCTCGCGCGCCGCGAGAAGGCCCTGAAGGCGTCTTACGGTCTTCCGCGCAAGCTCCTCCATGAGTTCATCGGTGAAGAGTTCGAATCCATGGAAGCCGCCCACCGCCTCATAGGAGGTCTGCATCTCCGAGCCGTCCCTGCCGACGAGAAACACCGTGAGGACCACCTGCATGCGGCTGTCATTCCTCATGCCTTCAGAGGTGGTCGCTATCCTGACGTTCTGGCGGGTGTCACGGTACATGACGCGGACCTGGGTGATGCGGGACTCCATCTTGCGTGCCATGGACTCGAAGTTCCTGACGAGGGCAAGCTTCTTTTCCACCGGGACGCCGCCGGGGTCTTCGCCTATGGAGAAGGGATACGCCGCGGCCCCTTCGCCCCCGGCGATGCCGACCATGCTCTCCCCGCGATCTGACCCGTAGCGGGAGAGCTGCCCGGCCAGATCGACGAGATGACCTTCATCGAAGGAGTTCGTCGAGGCATAATAGCTCTTCCAGGGCGTGATGACCCTGAGGCCCACCCCCGCGTCCTCGCCCTTCTCGAGCTTCTCCACCCTGCCCGATTCGAGCTGAATGAGAGTGTAGGCCCGTTCATCGATATATACATCGGCATAGACACCGGAGCGCTCCATGAGCGTCTCGAGCACCCTTTTTTCATTGAACATCAGGAACCTCCCTGAACGTAATGCCATAGTTTACCATATCGGCAATTATGCCCCGGACATCCTCCTCGAAACCGGAGGGATAGATGAGCTCGATGAGTCCCCGGTCCCCGTCGATCACGGAGAAGATGGCGACGTCCTCGTAAGACTCGAGGACGGCCTTGAAAAAACCGATGCCGCTGCGGTCAACGAGAAATCGTTTCGTTCTTTCCTCGATCATGATGGGCTGCCTCCCCCCGACATCACGGCCTCATCAGTGCCGCATGCCTTCAAGCATCTCCACGAACGCCTCGATGCGCATCTTCGTTCTCGTGTCGAGGGTCCTCGGCAGGTCTCCCTCTATGGTGAGAATGGGAACGGAGATGGTCTCGCGAAGGATAACGTCCTCGATGGCCCGGAAACAGAAGGCCTGCACGTAATGGATGACACCCTGGATCCCCCGCCGCGCTATCTCGTCGCCTATGTCCTTCAGGCGCGCGAATATTCCGTAAGGGTACGTGTAAAGAAGGTACCTCTCGACGATGTCCTTCGTTTCATAAGGCAGGGCGAACTGCCGCTGCGTCTCGTTATACACCACCTGACCCCCCACGCTTTCGATGAAGTCATAAAGGTCGGTGACGATCGGGGGAACACCGATATACCCGAGGGATATCCCCTGAAGGCTCTCCCTCTTTCGCGCGCTCAGGATGAACTCGCCTGCCGCCGAGCCATACCCCTCCATGTCGCCGAGCATGTCCGAGGAACCGACGAGCCAGCGATGGTTCTCCGCCCCCGTCACGTTGCGCTCGCTCCACGTCATCGCGTCGATCTCGGAGAGCTTCTCCCTTACCCCGGCGATCCGCACCTCCACGTCCGCGAGAGACCCCTCGTCAACGGAGAGCTCGCTGCCCAGCTTCTCTATCTCTCTCGCGAGCACTTCCCTGTCGCGGTCATAGGGAAAGGAAAAGGGTATCGTCCTTACGCCCCGGTAGCGAAGGATCTCGGCGAGGGCCTGCGTGTTGCTGCAGTCGCCTTCCATAACGGTGATGACACCGGCTATCTCCTTCTCCATGATGACCCCGTAGATGCCCTTGATCCAGTTGCACATGCTCTTCGGAAAACCATCGCGCTCCGCGCGCTCGATGAAACGGCCCGGGTCGGGGTCCGTGACGAAGATGTTGTTCAGGTCGCAGGGCTCGTACCCCGCGGCGAAGATAAGTTCCACGGGGATCGTGGTGGTAAAACCGATGATCCCCTTCGATGTCGGCGATGATGTCATGCTCTTAAAGCTACTATGTTTTGCCGCGCCCTGCAACCGTTTCAGCGAGGCAAGGCGGTCAGGCGCATTCTTTCTAGTCTAATATGTAAACTATGATAACGTCAGCTTACAGTTTTATAGTCCGTATATAACCGTAATAAGTTGTCAGGCGGGCTTTTTGGTCTTTCGCCGGGCCAAGGTCCGGTCGGTATAACGCAGATCATCGGTCACCTTTTTCCCGACGGTGACGAAAGGCGGTATCGAGGTGGACGCCCCTGATTCCTGCCCGGGAGATTCCGCAAGGAGCATGGTGAGCCCTTCATGCCTTCCCCCGTATCTATCCAGTTCATAATACTGATTGTTCCAGAGAAAGCATATGCGCTCCCTGGCGAGGACCTCCGTCTTGGGGTCCATGAGGCGGGCAAGATCAAGGTATTCCTGCTCGGGGATGAGTTCCTCCTCCTCTATCGGAAGACTGCGGGCACCCGCATGCCTCGTCCTTGCCAGGAAATGGAGGTAGACACCGTCCTGCCCCCTCCTGCGTATCCTCGTCACCTCCCTCCTGTCCCTCGAGCGGAGATACACCTGCTCCATATCGATCCTCTGATGGGCCGGAAGAGCGGCAAGGTCGACATGCCTTACGAGGTACTTCTCCCCCGTGGGAGGCACGTCGGGTATCCCCAGAAACCTCGCTATTGCCGAAAAGGCCCTCTTTATCTTCCCCTCGAAATCGGTGCTGTTGTCGATGATCTTAAAACGGGGGTGACCGAGCCAGCTCTCCTTGGTCCTCAGGTCTATGCGCAGCGCCTCTTCGGGAGTCTCGAGGCGGGCCGTGTTGTTCTCCCCCGTGTAATAGTCGGCGGCGCCGTCCGCCGCCGTGACGAGATGGATGACCCCGTCGTAGCGATGGCGGATCGCGGCCCGCGTCAGGCCCTTCTTCTTCAGGATGCCGTTGAAGATGTCGTCGGTGAGGAAGGCCCTGATGTCCATGATGCCCCTGTCAAGGAGTATGACCTTCCTGCGCTCCGGAAATATCCTCGATACCGCCTGCTTGTACGTATCTTCGAAGGACATCTGCATGTCGAAGATGGCCTCCTCGAATACCACTATCTGGCCCGGTTTGTCCATCTTGCGCCTGTCGATGCCGTTACCCGTGATGAGCGTCGCAGTCTCGGGGACCACAAAGACCATGAACCCGTGGTCTGAAAGCTTCTCCGTAAGGAAGGCGAGCGACGAGCTCTTCCCCGAACAGGGCCCTCCCGTAAGAACGATCATGCTGACAGGCTGCAACAGTCGGGAGCTAACAGGCAAAGAACCTCCAACAAAAAGGTTTCAAGTTTCAGGTTTCAAGTCTCAAGTCAAAAGAGAAAAGCAGAGCGGTTTGTCTGAATCCGCTTCCCCATGCTCTTGTCCAATTGACAGTCTCAAGTTCCACGTTTCGGGTTTCAGGCTAAGGACAAAAACCCGAACATCCGAAACTCGCAACCAGCAACCGTCTTTTTCTCCTGAAACTTGAAACCTGAAACCTGAAACTGCTCTTTCAGCTGTTCACTATGTTTCTCCAGTCCGTGACGACGGGGTCGAAGCCCCTTAACCTGAGCATGGCCTTGATCTCGTCGAAGCTCCGGGGATCGAAGACCTCGAACTGGCCGTCCTCGTACTTGTGTTCCCCTTCGAGGTATCCCCCCACGCGCGTCGAGGAACCGGCCGACATCTTCGTGACGCCAAACTCGAGTATGCTGTCCCGGAACCGGGGCGTCTCCCTGGTGGAGATGCTGATCCCCACGCGGGGGAAAAAGAGCCGCGCGGCGGTCATGATCTTCAGCATGTCCCTGTCGGACACTTCCTGGTACTGGTGGATGTCGTCGGCCACACGCCTCAGGCGCGGAAAGGCAAGACCGAACTCGACACCGGGATATCTCTTTTCGAGGCTGCGGACGTGCTCGAAGAGCGAGATGACGTCCCTGCGCCAGTCCGTGAGCCCCAGGAGGGCCCCCATCGATATGTGCCTGATCCCGGAGCGGGCTATGCGGTCGGGGGCCGAGACCCGGTAATCGTAGACCTTCTTGGGACCCGCGAGATGAAGTTCGTCGTAGCGGGCCCTGTCGTACGTTTCCTGGTACAGCGTTACCCCGTCCACTCCGGCAAGGTAGAGCTCCCTGTATTCCTCTTCGTCGAGAGGATAGACCTCCAGGGCGACATAGGAGAAATAGCGCGACGCGATCCTGACAGCGTCGCGGATATACTGCGGAGAAGAGTGGAAGCGCGATTCGCCCGTCAGGATGAGGACGCTGCGGTTCCCCGTGGCGGCGAGAGCCTCGCACTCCCTGTCTATCTGTTCCATGGTGAGCTTGCTCCGGGGCATGCTTTTCTGAGAGGCGTGGAACCCGCAGTAGACGCATTCGTTCTCGCAGTAGTTCGCTATGTAGAGCGGGGCGTAGAGGCTGATCGTCCGACCGAACTGCCGCCTCGTCAACTCGCGCGCGGCATGGGCCATCTCCTCGAGGAGGCCCCGGTCGTCCACCGCGAATATGCGGCGGATATCATCGATGGTCAGGCGCAGGAGGTCTATCCCGCGCAGGCTCTTACTCATCATAGAGGAACCCCGTCAGCGGCGAGGAGGCGGCCGCTCCCTTTCTCTCCTTCCCCATCTTTGCCAGGTATGCCATCCTGCCCGCCTCGACGCCTCGCGCGAAAGCGGCGGCCATGAGCGGCGGGTCCTCGGCGTCCGCAACGGCCGTGTTGGCGAGCACGGCATCGGCCCCCATCTCCATTGCCTCGGCGGCATGCGATGGGCGTCCTATACCGGCGTCGACGACTATGGGAATCTCGGTGATCTCCTCGATGAGCACCTCTATGAGGGTCCGCATCTTCAGTCCCTGGTTCGACCCGATCAAGGAACCGAGAGGCATGACGGCTGCCGCCCCCGCATCAACGAGCGCCTTCGCCACGTAAAGGTCGGGATGCATGTAAGGCAATACGACGAAACCTTCCCCGGAGAGGATCTTCGTTGCCTTTATCGTCTCCTGGTTGTCGGGCAAGAGGTACCGGCTGTCGTTTATGACCTCGATCTTGACCCAGTCCCCGTATCCCGCCTCCCGCGCTATGTGTGCGATGCGGACGGCCTCCTCTGCGTTGCGCGCACCCGACGTGTTGACCATGATCGTCACGCCTTCGGGAATAAAGGAGAGGATGTTCTCATCCGTTTCGTCAAGGTCGATCCGGCGGAGCGCCACCGTCACGAGCTCCGAGCCGGAGCTCGCGATCGCTTTGCGCATGGCCTCCTTGTCGCCGAACTTTCCCGTGCCGAGGAAAAAGCGGCTCCCGAACTCCCTTCCGGCCACGATCAGTCTGTCATCCATATCACCCTCCTCCCACGAAGGACACCAGTTCAACCCGGTCACCCTCAGAAAGGACGGTCAGAGACCACCGGTCGCTCTTCACGACACCATCATTGAGGACAAGGATCACCCTGTCGGGGTCCGCCTTGCCGGAATAGACAAGCCGGTGGAGGTCCATGCCGTCCGCGATCTCCATCGTCTTGCCGTTGACTGTTATCTTCATTTAACTGCCTTCCGTATTCTCTTCAGCAACTCCACAGCGTCCGATGAGGCCCGTACAACACCTATCGTCTTCGCCCCGGCGGCCAGCACGTCGTCGACATTGGACAGGTCGATACCGCCGATGGCCACAGCCGGGATGTCGAGATGCTCCGCTGCCTCTCTCACGTAAGCAAGCCCCACCGGGGTCCTGCCCGGTTTCGTCGGAGTGGCGTAGACGGGTCCCGTGGATATGTAATCGGCGCCGTCCTTTATTGCCTGCCGCCCCTGCTCCAGGTTGTGCGTGGTCTTGCCGACGATCATCTCCTCACCGACGATGGCGCGGGCGTCGAGCGTGGACATGTCCTGACCCACATGGACCCCGTCCGCCCCGACCTTCACGGCCAGGGCCGGGTCGTCGTTGAGAATGAACACGAAGTGCCTGGCCTTCTTGTATTCCACAAGCTCCCGGGCCTTTTCGAGGACCGTCGCCTCGTCGCCCGTCTTGTCCCGGAGCTGGACGATGGCGGCGCCGTCATCCACCGCCCGCTTCAGCTCGCCGACGGACGAGGAAACGACGTAAAGGTCGTTGCTGAATGGTTTTCTCCTCGTCATCGCTGCTATTAAATTACATCAAAATCGATGACAAGTCCAAGGTTCTGTGCAGGCCCGGCCGGAATGCAGGAGGATGCCTGAAGACCCCCCTTTGCAAGGAGGAGCAAAAGAGGTAGAATAAAACATGAGCGTGCCCCGCGAGACAAGAGCGGCCCGCCTCAACAAAGACACGGAGAAAAGGAGCAAGCCATGTGGGAATATACGGACAAGGTCAGGGAGCATTTTCTCAATCCGAGGAACGCGGGCGAGGTCGAGAATCCGGATGGCGTTGCCGAAGTGGGTTCCATAGCGTGCGGCGACGCTCTCAAGCTCAGTTTCAAACTGGATGAAAACAAACGGATCGCCGACGCGAAGTTCAAGACCTTCGGCTGCGCGAGCGCCATCGCCTCCGCGTCCGCTCTGACGGAGATACTCAAGGGAAAGACCATCGAGGAAGCAATGAAGATAACCAACCAGGACATCGCCGACTACC
>JAAYAK010000261.1 GCA_012719415.1 Syntrophorhabdus sp. | reverse complement strand
TTCCTGTCCCAGGCGTGGTCGTTTATGGCCGGGTTGTCCCTGTGGTCCTTCGTGAGCAGTTCCTCCTGGATGGAGATCTCTTCCCGGGTGTTGAATATGTATGCTTCCTGATCGTGGCGGTGAGCGGCCAGGCGGGGGAGCGCGGCCTCGTCGTACTTGATGAAATTCTGGCCCGCCCTGGTGGCGGTGTATCTTCTGAAACCGAGGTGGACAAGGGCGTCAACCCCGATCCGTACCGATGTCTCCAGGGATTCGCGATATATGTTCTTCACGCCGGCATCGATGAGGTCGTACGCGTCTGTCCGGTTGCGGGCCCGGACCATGATCGTGAGGTGGGGGAATTCCGTCCTGGTCTTTTCCACCATCTCAGCGTTGATCTCCGGTGAATCGATGGAGGCGATGAGGATCTTCGCGTTTTCCGCCCCGGCCGATTTCAGGATGTCTATCCTCGTGGCGTCGCCGTAAAAGACCTTGAACCCCATTTTCCTCAGCAGCTCCACCCTGTCGGAATCGTTGTCCAGGATGGTCGTGTGGATACCGTTCGCTCTCAGGAACCTGCCGATCGTGCTGCCAAAATGTCCGAATCCGGTAATGATGACGGGGTGCTCACCTTCGATCTTGTCCGCTTCCCTCGTCTCAGGGGCCTCTTTCGTTCCGAATCTCGGAAGGATGAGCCGCTCGTTCACGAGAAGCAACAAAGGTGTCACCGCCATGCTGATTGCCGTGACACCCATCATCATATCCGACCAGTGAGCCGACAGGATACGGAGCTGGGCAATGAAAGCGAAAAGCACAAAGGCGAACTCACCGACCTGGGACAGCCCCAGGGTGAAGATGCTGTTCTGGTCGAAACTGAGGCGGGACATCCTGCCCGTCATGTTGAGCACGAAGGCCTTGACGGCGATGACGCCCAGGACAAGCACGGTGACCGTGAGGGGATTGTCGAGGATAAGCCTGAAATTGATGGAAGCCCCCACGGCTATGAAGAACAGGCCGAGCAGCACCCCCTTAAAGGGTTCGATATCGCTCTCCAGCTCGTGGCGGAACTGAGAGTTGGCGAGGACCACACCCGCGAGGAATGTTCCGAGGGCCGGACTGAGACCCACTATTATCATCAGGTCGGCGGTGGCAATGACGATGAGCAGAGCGGCAGCGGTGAAGAGTTCGCGGAGGCGTATCCGCGCGATGAACCGCAGGAAGGGCACGATGACAAGACGCCCTCCGAGAATGACGGCAGCGACGGCACCTATGAGGGTGAGGGTCTGCGCCCATCCGGGCAAGCCTTCGAGCAGTGTCTTGTGCCCTTCCACCGCCTGGGGCGCGGACGACATGGCCAGAAGGGGCAGGAAGGCAAGGATCGGTATGACCGATATATCCTGGAAAAGCAGGACAGCGAACGAGGACCTTCCGGATTCGGTTTTCGTCAGCCCTTTCTCGCGCAGGGTCTGCATCACTATTGCCGTGGACGACATGGAGAAGGCAAGGCCGCAGGCAAGGGCCGCCTGCCAGGAGAACCCGGCGACAAGGAGACCGCCGAAACACAGCAGTGTCGTGGCGCCCAGCTGCACCGCTCCTGTTCCTGCGATGAGCTTGCGCATCTTCCAGAAGCTGGCGGGTTCCAGTTCAAGACCGATGAGAAAGAGCATCATCACCACGCCGAATTCGGCGAAGTGCATGATGTCCTTGCCTTCCTGGCCCACAAAGCCCAGAAAGAAGGGGCCGATGATAATGCCGCCCAGCAGGTAGCCCAGCACCGAACCCATCCCCAGCTTCTTCGCGATGGGCACGAACACAACGGCGGCCGCAAGATAGATCAGAGCATCGTGGAGAAAGCCATTGTTCATCCGTCAGCCGTTTCCTTCCCGGCCTGAAGCCAGTCGTTGAGGTATTCGCAGTCCAAAATGTCCCTCAGCTCCGTTCCGCCCTTCGTCAGTTGCTCGAGAAGGTTGCGATAGGCCCCCGCGCATTCCTCCAACTCCCGGTCTGTGAGAAGGTACGTGCCGTGTACGACAAAAGGGGGTAGGTAGACCATGTTGCACAGGCGCGCCGTCTGTTCAAAGGATATGAAAAACTCCGGAAGCGTGTGCCCGTGTCCCCCTGACACGTAGACATCCCTCGTGCCGCCCGCGGTCAGGGCGTTGAAAATGACCTTGCCCCTGAGATTGGTGCCGCCTTCGCCATGGGCCCAACCGTGTTCAAGTACCATGTCGATCCATTGTTTGAGCAGGGCCGGCGCCCCGTACATGTACAGGGGATGCTGCCAGATGATGACCTGATGGTCAAGAAGGAGTTCCTTCTCCCGCTCCACGTCGACGTTGAAATCGGGGTATTCCTCGTAAAGGTCGTGAAGGGTAACGCCGGGCAGGTTTGAGACCCCCGTGAGGAGGGCCCGGTTCACCCGGGATCTTTCGAAGCGGGGATGGGCGAAAAGTATGAGAATGTTGGTCTTCGACGTCTCCATACAAGGGGTCTTTTCCTGCCGGAGAACCAGTTCTCTCCATCACTGCGGCAGGTAATGTACAGTATCATATCGGCCACATGCATGACAAGACGCCATACCGGAAGACGAGTGACCCCAAACCCGCACATCGCCATACCGGTTTCTCTTCGTCATTGTTCATTACATGCCCGGTGAGGGACCGAAGCACTGGTCTTCGTCATCGTCGGCTGCGACAGCGCTTGATAGGAGGCCAACCATGTCCGGCGTGTCTTCCATAGCATCGGAAATATCTTTCGATCCAGCCCCGTACGGTCCCGGTTGGTAACCCGGATTGAAGACGATATCGGTCTCGTTCCTGATGGCCTCGTAGGCGCCGTCAGGGTCGCCCGTCCTGAGACCGTTTACCCTCTTTGTCTGGTCGATGGACGTGTTGTGCCGCAGGTAGGCATAATCCTCAAAGGTGAAGGGGACCCCGTTGGCAGGGTCGATGAACCTCTCCCATGCTATCCGCCCCTGGGTATCCTTTCTGAATACCGTTCCGGGGTCGGCTCCGTCCAGGAGTCGGTCGAACTCCTTTTTGTATCGTTCTAGATCGGCCAGCAGTACGGTTACCTGCGCTCCGGTTTGGTTTTTGTTGGTCTTCCACGGGAAACCTTTGAACTCGAGATTCCGGTCGGGTTCTTTCGGGTCGTACCTGTATGTCCCGGCCCTGGTATCCCACGCTCCCTGGCTGTACTGATACATGCCGCCTATGGTGCCCTGTCCTCGTAGTTTCTCTCCAAGGCTAGATTCTGCAAACGCAAACCATGCGGCGGTGTAGGCATCGTCCTTGGACAGCCCTGCCTGCTGTGCCCTCTCGAGTATGTACCGTGCGTTCCGTGTCTGATTCTTATTAAGAGGTGTTCTCTTCATCTTGTCCTCCTTTACCTACTGTTTCAGCATGGGGTATCCCTGCCTCACGAGTCTCTCTATCGTTCCTTTCTTTGCCAACGGGGAGGGATAGGGGAGTGTTTCAAGCTTTTTCAGAGTTTCACTGATGATCCCCGGGTCCTGTGTACTTTCAATCGTGGCGAGCCAGTTTTCCACAATATAATTGAGCTGCGTCCTGACCTTTTCTGTCATGCCGGAAGCCTTTGCCTTTTCCATCCACCGGGGATACGTGTCTTCGATAAGTTCCTTGGCGTGGGCCACGAAGTATTTTTCGAACCCCTTGCCCTTTACACGGACGAAGCGAGGGGTATAGCGATAGATGGCGAGGATAGGCCCCTCCGCATCGAGATCGGATATGACTTCCGTGATATCCTTGCTTGGCGAGACCACGGGTATGTAACGGTGGACCATCGTCTCGTACATGCCGTCTCCATCGAGGTCCTCAAACACCGGCGTGTGACTCCCCAGACCGAATTCGGAATAGGACCGGCCATCGAAGATTCCCAGATCGTATCGCCCGAAGTGCCAGTTTTGATAGATAACGACAAGAGGGTTGTTGTCCTCCATGACTACCTTAATGGGCATGACACCGTCTTCATAGGATGGTTTCCCCGTGACGATGGAAAAACTCAGTCTGCCGGAGGCGACCTGCCTGAAATACCCGTAGGCATACCCCTCTTCCGGTTCATACACAACGCTGTAAATGAACGTGTCCCGTCCGTCCTTTACGGACCTGATGCTCTCTTCGTCCTCCGGCCACCCGGCGCAGGCGGCGTCACCGGGGGAGGTGCATGTGCCGAAACGCACCCATTCGGGTCTCTCCGGCTCGGCCGCGCAAGCCGGGCAAAAGGAGCAAAACATCACGGCAAGAAGAGCGAAAAGAGCGCCATATCCGATGCATCTACCCATCCAGTCACGTGTCATTCGAAGACCTCCTCTTCGGAAATTTTCCCTATATTACTTCCTGGTGATGAAAACGGTGACCGTGGAGGGACGATGCCCGCGTCCGTTCGGGACGGAACAACCATTTTGACCCTCGCATCGCGGTCCGTAATGGTGTTATCATGAGGGATGCGGTCTGGTACGCTTACCGCGGAGGGTGGCGAATGTCTACAATACAACGTTTCGCAGCGATCGGCCTTGTTCTTGTCGCTGTTGTCGCCGTGCTTGCTTGCGGCTGCAGTCGAGAGACCGAAGAGGACAAGGTGAAGAAGGTCATCACGGACGCTCAGGCGGCGGTCGAAGAGAAGGAGATCAAGAAGGTGGTCAGCGCCCTTGCGGACACGTACAGCGATCCCCGGGGGTTCAACCGCGACGATGTCAGAAGGGTCCTGCTCGGCTATTTCCTGGGACATCCGAAGATAACCGTGTACATCAACTATCTGAGAGTATCCGTCGACGGGGCGTCGGCCAGGGCGGCATTCCAGACTGTCCTGACGAGCGGAAAGAAGACGGGCTCTCCCGCCGACGTCATCCCCGAATCACTCGGCGTCTACCGCTTCGATGTCTCATTGAACAAGATATCGGGGGACTGGAAGGTCACCTCGGCCAGCTGGGAGCGGGTGGGGGAAGAGTAAAGACGGTTTCAGGTCTCAGGTTTCACGTCGCAGGTTAAATATGGAGAACTCGCGCTTCAAGCTGTCTTCCCGCTTCCAGTAGTTGACTCCGCCCCGGGCTATTTGATAGTATTGACGATAAACTCTTATCGAGTCCGTTTGTTTGTGAAATCGGGCAGGGGAGGTGGCAATATGAAGGACACTGCAAAAAAGATCGATCCTGGAGATTACATTCTGGCAGCTCTCTCGCCGAAGGACAGGCTTGAGGCCGCCTTTAGAGTTGCCGGTGAAGCCTTCAAGAAGACATCCCTCACCATAAGAGATGTTGATAACGCGGTGAAAACGGTCAGGAGAAAGGCTTACGAAAAGAAAGCCTAAGGTCGTCATCGACACGGGGGTGGTCGTTTCGGCCTTTGCCTTTGGCGGTTTACCGAGACGGGCCTTGATGAAAGCCTTTCAAGAGACGGAGATTTGTGTTTCGCCATCGCTGCTCAACGAATATCGTGACGTACCGCAGGAACTTTTCCGGAAGAACAAGATAGACAAAGAACAGTTTAAGGGGCTGATAGCGGGAATAGCCGCCCTTGTGTCGTCTGCCAGAGTTGTGGTGCCCCGGGATGTGCTGAAGGTCTGCCGGGATCCCAAGGACAATATGGTGCTGGAGTGTTGCGTCGAAGCCGGAGCGGATATGCTGATCACCGGGGATAGAGACCTGCTGGACATAGGGGGTCTTCCCTTTCGTCTCCGCATAGTGACCCCGAGGACGTTCATAACGACGGCTTAAGCGGTCTGGTCCCCGATTCCTCCGCGGGTATTATTTCTTTGGCGTTCTTCTGGCCAGGTTGGGGTAGAGTTTTTTGGCGCAGTCGGGGCAGATGCTGTGGGAGAATTCGGCGTCGATGTGGTCGCGCATGTATGTCTCTATCTGCTGCCAGTATCCCTGGTCGTCGCGGATCTTCTTGCAGTGGGAGCAGATGGGCAGGCAGCCGCGCAGGGTCTTGACCTCCGCCAGCGCCTGTTTGAGTTCTCCGATCAGTTCCTCGTTCTTCCTCTCGGCATCCTGGCGCCGCCGGATCTCCTTCTGCGCGAGGCCGAGTTCCCTCTTTGTCTCGGCGACCTCCTTGAGGATGGCGAGCACGGGCCTGTTCTCTATGGGGTTCCCTTTCTTCGAGTTCTGCCAGTTCAGATAGAGGTACAGGAAGGGAAAGGCGAAGACCGCGATGACGAGGCGGCTGAGCAGGGTGCCCTTCATGATGTTGACGTAGTCGGGACTGCCCAGGAAGGCGCCCGTCGCGAAGAGGAGCACGTCCAGCCACATCACGCCGAGCAGGGTGACAAAGGCCCTCAGCCAGAGCCGGTTGAACCTCGTTTTGCCGAGAAACTCCCATGCCATCGCCAGGAAGATGAGGTCCGCCACGGTGGTGGCCACCGAAGCGGTGTTGATCCTGAAGCTCGGGATGGGGACATGCGCGAGGGGGCTCGCGCCGATGAACTTTGTCTGCAGGTGCAGGGCGAGCGCTATCAGCGGCACCATCGCGGACACCCCGGCGACGGTCGATATGGCAATGCGCGTGGCGTGGGGCCCGTCGAATATGTACACGGCGAAGACTCCCAGCAGGAGCGACGTGTAAAAGACGGTGGACCCGACCATGAACGTGATGCCCGCGATCTGCACCGTGACACCTGCGTCGGTCACCCACGACATGACGGCGGTGATCCCTCCCATGAGCGCGTAGAAATGGGCCAGCCCGAACCGGTCACGCAGGGAATGCGCCCAGAGCACGAGAAAGTAAACGACCATTGCCTCCGAGATCAGTATAAGGAGTTCAGTTTTCATGTTCAGGCAGGATCACGAGTGTATTCTGTGGATATAGCATTTCTGCCGGCGGAACGGTCGGAAGGCCGTTTCCCCGGTCGATGACCCGCCAATACCTCCGAAGTTGTTTACCCCCACTGCATTATTCCATCATTCTTTGTGAAACGCCATTAAAACTTCTATCGCCTTCGTCGGGCATTACTTAAGAGGATGAAGGCGAAAAGACGGCTTGAATCGCTTGAGTAGCTTGAATGGCTTGAGGGTTAACGCATGAGCACGAGTAAACAGGGGTTGACCCAGAGTCTTCGGCACAAGACCTTGTCTCTCGCCCGCTTCGCTCGAGTCCGCAGAGTTCACAGAGAAAAGACACGGTCTGATCGCGAAGCCTTCCACGATCAGGCCGCCTTTGCACTCCCGCTCGCGCGGGAGGGGGAGATCGATAAACGTTTTTGACCGTGGCGGAGCTATGCCGTGGTTTTTTGCTTGGTTGTCCGGGGGGAACGTTTCTTGAGGCCTGTCGATTTGCGGGCAAGGTTGATCAGTGACCGCAATGCCTCGTTGACCGCCTCATCGGTGGGGAAGACCTTCGCCACATCGGGACTGAGGAGAACGAGGTTGGTGCCCTTGCGGTAAGCTTCGAAATGTTTGCCGCGGATGCCTTTGCCGAAATCTTCGCGAGTGTACAGTGGGCGAAGCTCGTCATTGCTCTCAGCTTTCTTCATAGATCTTCCTTTCCTTATCGAAAGATACGTTATGTTTGCGCAGGTTCGACATGGCTTTCCCCGGGTCCCATTCAAAAGTTACGCCGTTCATTATATGATGGCTCCATCATATGTGAAATAGGCAGCCCGCAGGGGAATCCAGGTCAATTCTGAACTCAGTGCGTTCACTTTCGGATGGGCCAGGTCAAGCCTGGCACGAGCTCAGAGAACCGGTGCAGGCGGACCAGGGGTTGGGTATTTCCAGACCAGCCCCTCTGTAGCCCTGTTCGTCCTTTAGCCGCCCATTTTCTTGTTCTCGCGAAGTAATAGCAATCAGAAGGCCGAAAAGGAAGGAGCCGGGCATGCAAGAGAGTTTTGTTGAACACATTGTGCTCTACAGATCAGAGGATGGTCGGATGACTTTGGATGTTAATCTGCGGGAAGATACGCTCTGGTTGACTCAGAAGCAAATGGGAATGTTGTTCGAAACAGAACGAAGCGTTATCACCAAGCATGTAAACAACATACTGAAGACCGGGGAGCTTCATCTCGATTCAGTATGTGCAAATGTTGCACGTACTGCCGAGGATGGAAAAACGTACCAAACGAAGCTCTACAATCTGGACATGATTCTTTCCGTAGGCTACAGGGTCAACTCCAAACGAGGAACACAGTTCCGTATCTGGGCCACAAACGTGCTCCGCGACCACATTCTCAAGGGCTATTCCACAAACCAGAAACGGCTCAGGGAACTGAACAGGGCAATCAGGCTGATCGCCGACATTGCGGACAGGAAATCTCTGACGGGTGACGAAGCGACAGCCTTGCTCCGGGTTGTTGCAGACTACAGCTATGCGCTTGATCTCCTGGACGATTATGATCACGGCCGAGTTCGTGCGGGCGAGGTGACGGTAGCCACCGTTTCGGCTGTCACGTATGAAGAGGCTGTCAGGATCATAGGGCGTTTGCGCAGGCAGTTCAGGGCCGGAGATCTGTTCGGCCTCGAAAAAGACGACAGCCTTAGGGGATCCCTTGCCAATGTAGTGCAGACCTTTGACGGCAGGGATCTCTATCCGGGGCTTGAACACAAGGCCGCGCAGTTGCTCTATTTCCTCGTCAAGAACCATTCGTTTATCGACGGAAACAAACGAATAGGCGCGGCCCTCTTTTTATGGTTTCTCGAGAAAAACGGAATCTTGTACAATGCGGATGGTTCCAAACGGATTGCAGACAACGCGTTGGTGGCCATGACACTGCTCATTGCCGAAAGCCGTCCGGAAGAGAAGACTGTTCTCACTGGAGTTGTTGTCAGTCTTATTGATCGAAGGAATCGATGAACAGTCGTGCCGTGGCCCGCAATTCAAGAAACCAGTCGCACACCCGTTGTGCTGGAAAAGATATTTCAAGACTTTCTCCCCCGCCGGGAACTTCCAACGGTAATAGAAGTCGCGAGTATCCGCTATGTCCACCCGGTGCGCCCGGCGACGAGCTTCGGCAAGAACACAGCAAAGAAAGGTATTGAGATGGGAA
>JAAYAK010000260.1 GCA_012719415.1 Syntrophorhabdus sp. | reverse complement strand
CGGCGAGGATGTGAACCAGTGGGATGAGATCCAAGGGGAAACGCCTCTCCATTGTGCCTCTCGTTTGAGAAAACCTGAGGCTGTCGGTTTGTTGCTCGATGCCGGGGCAGACATTAACGGGCTAAATCAAGATGAAGAAACTCCCCTCCATGTGGCGTGTACCCGGGGGTATACGGCCATCGTCCGCCTCCTCCTCGACCGCGGGGCGGACGTGAATATCAGGGATGCACTTGAGGAGACAGCTCTTGATAAGATATTGCGGTGGCCGATAGAACAGCCTTCCCGTGAAGAGATCCTCGATCTCTTCCGCCAGTACGCCCCGGAGCAGGTGATGGAGGCGTACTGCGCGCCAGGGTTGAGGATAGGCTAGAAGATGGCAGAAGACAGCATCATCCCCATTGGCATAGACATTATTACAGCCTCCAAAGAGGGTAACCCGGAGATCGTTCAAAGGCTCATAGAAGCTGGTTTGGACGTCAACGACCGTGACACAGGCGGTTACACCCCCCTCCATTGGGCATGCCAGTTTCGTTTTGTGGAAGTTGTCCGGCTCTTGCTGAAAGCCGGGGCGGACGTGAATGTGAAGAACACTGACAGAACGGGATATCAGACTCCCCTCCACCTGGCTTGTCTCTTCCAGAACGCGCAGATAGTCCGCCTCCTCCTCGATGCCGGGGCGGATCCGTGTGCGCGAAACGAGGGAGAGTGGACCGCATTGGATTACGTGAGAAAATTTACGCTGGCAACTAACCCCATGCGTGAAGAGATCCTCGATCTCTTCCGACAGTACGCCCCGGAGGTGGTGATGGAGGCGTACTGCTCACCGGGCCCGGGAGCATAATGAAGAAGAAGGGAACTGAATACCAGGAGAGGATGGCGGTGCATCTTTTCCCGGCCTTCATGTATGCCGTGAAGGATGGGGATGAAGCAAGTATCAGGTCGCTGGTGGCGGCGGGAGCGGATGTGAACCTGGGGGAGCGTTCAAGGTTCCCATTGCGCGAGGCCTGCGTACGTAACCGCCCTCACATCGTCCGGCTCCTCCTGGAGCTGGGAGCGGACGTGAACTCGACCTCACTTGAAGGCACCACCGCGCTTCATTGGGTCTGCCATGCCGGTAATCTTCATGTTGCCCGTATCCTCATCGACCACGGCGCGGACGTGGAGGCGCGAAACCCGCAGATGTCGACCCCTTTGCACCATCTCTGCACAAACACCGGCGTACAGGAACAGGTGAAGGAAGACAGAAGGGGGCTCGCCACGCTTTTGATCGAGAAAGGCGCCGATGTGAACGCCCGGGACAGAAATAGTGTGACGCCTCTCCATCTTGCAAGCGGCAACTTTACCGCAAAGGATGCGGGTGATCTCGTACGCTTCCTCCTGGAACACGGCGCGGATGTGAACGCGAGGGACAAGGACGGGCGGTTTCCGCTACATTGGGCAATGACGAACTATCTGCCTTTGACATGCAAAATCCTGCTTGATGCCGGAGCTGACCCTAATGTCCGGGCCGGTGGTGGCGGCATAACCCCGCTTGAACAAGCGATAGCCCTTCCTGATTCCAACCCGGTCCGTGAGCAGCTCCTCGATCTCTTCCGCCAGTACGCCCCGGAGCAGGTGATGGAGGTGTGGTGCCGGAGACCACAGCCATGAGGGAATCCAGGGCGAATAGGAATAGGAGGGCCAATGTGATGAAACGAAATCCGCGAAAACAGACATTGCTCTCTGCCGCAAGAAATAATGATATTGAGACCGTCCGGCTCCTCCTGGAGCACGGCGCGGATGCCAACGGCGAAGAGTTTTCAGAGGAGACGCCGATCCATGAGGCGGTCAAATGCGGCAATATCGACCTTGTCCGCCTTCTCCTCGACCACGGCGCCGATGTGAACGCGAGGAATGCATGTGATGAAACACCTTTGCATGCTGCAGCATGGTCGCGCAATCTCAAAATGGTCAAGCTATTGCTCCTCGAAGCGGGTGCGGATCCCAGTAACAGGGATCACGGCGATCTCACCGCCTTTGACGTGTCGTGCATCAATCAACATGAGAAGGACGGAGACGATGGCGGAATAGCGGACTTTCTTTTCCAATATGGTCAGGAGAACCCGGTGGCATGGGAATCCGAGCGATATTATTCTATCCACAAAGCCTGTGAACTGCACCATGTCGCCACAGTGCGTTTTCTCATCGACCGGGGGGTTGATCTAACGGCACGCGACAACCGAGGCCTCACGGCTATTGAGAGACTGGACACAAGACATGGCGGTAACCAGAAGACGAGGGAGCAGATCCTCGATCTCTTCCGGGAACATGCACCGGAGCTCTTCATGGAAGTATACTGCATGGGATCCGGTACTCGTGCGGTGGGCATGTAGGGAACCATAATAAAAGACCCACCGGATTTCGCTTTCCCCGGACAAGGTGAAGGACCAAAGATGCGGGGGAAGAGGCGCGGCGGGTATGTTATTGTTGTATAGCATACTTCATTTCTGAAGTAAAGGAGACAGCCATAAACAGCCAGGATTGGTTCAAAGCAAAACTTGACCTTTTCAAGGACGACCCGGAGTTCCGGATGGAAGAGGTAATCCTCGATATTACAGAACACGTTACTGCCACCATGAGAGATCTCG
>JAAYAK010000259.1 GCA_012719415.1 Syntrophorhabdus sp. | reverse complement strand
CGGCGAGGATGTGAACCAGTGGGATGAGATCCAAGGGGAAACGCCTCTCCATTGTGCCTCTCGTTTGAGAAAACCTGAGGCTGTCGGTTTGTTGCTCGATGCCGGGGCAGACATTAACGGGCTAAATGAAGATGAAGAAACTCCCCTCCATGTGGCGTGTACCCGGGGGTATACGGCCATCGTCCGCCTCCTCCTCGACCGCGGGGCGGACGTGAATATCAGGGATGCACTTGAGGAGACAGCTCTTGACAAGATATTGCGGTGGCCGATAGACCAACACTCCCGGGAAGAGATCCTCGATCTCTTCCGCCAGTACGCTCCGGAGGCCGTGATGGAGGCGTACTGCTCGCCGGAATTGAGGGTAGGCTAGGGTATGACAGAAGACAGCATTCTCAATATAGACATCATTACAGCCTCCAAAGAGGGTAAACCCGAGCTCGTCCGAAAGCTCATAAAGGCTGGTTCGAACGTCAACGACAGGGACACCGGTGGTTATACGGCCCTCCACTGGGCTTGCCAGCGTCATTTTGTAGAAATCGTCCTTATTCTGATTGAAAGAGGGGCGGACGTGAATACCAAGAGCACTGAGAGAACGGAATGTCAGACTCCCCTCCACCTTGCGTGCATTTTTCAGAACCCGCAGATCGTCCGGCTCCTCCTCGAGGCCGGGGCGGATGCAAGCGCCCGAAACCAGGAACGGTGGACCCCCCTGGATTATCTGAGACAGAAGCCGGTTACCAACCCCGCCCGCGAAGAGATCCTCGATCTCTTCCGCGAGCACGCACCGGAGATGGTGATGGAGAGGTACTGCAGCCCGGGCCCGGGGACATGATGAACAAGAAAGAAGCGGAATACCTCAAAAGAATGGCAGTGCACCTTTTTCCGGCTTTTATGTATGCCGTGAAGGAAGGGAATGAGACAAGCATCCGGGCACTTGTGGCGGCCGGGGCAGATGTGAACCTGGGCGAACGCTCGAATTCCAACTTCCCATTGCGCGCGGCCTGTGCCCATAACCGCCCCGCCATCGTCCGCCTGCTACTGGAGCTCGGCGCGGACGTGAGCGCAACTTCGTTTGAAGGCGTCACAGCGCTTCATTGGGTCTGTCATACCGGGAATCTCCCGGTCGCCCGTATCCTCCTCGACCACGGCGCCGACGTGAACGCCGAGAACCAGCAGGCGTCGACTCCCCTGCACTACCTCTGTACAAACACCGGCGCGCCGGAACGGACAAATGTGAAGGAAGACAGAATAGGACTTGCCACGCTTTTGATCGGGAAGGGAGCGAAAGTGAATGCAAGGGATATGGGAGGCGAGGCACCTCTCCATTTTGCAAGCAGCAACTTTACCGCAAAAGATGCCGGGGACCTCGTCCGCCTGCTACTGGAGAAGGGTGCGGATGTGAACGCGAAGGATAATACCGGGCGGTTCCCGCTACATTGGGCCATGGGGAATTATCTGCCTTTGACATGCAAGATTCTCCTCGACGCCGGAGCTGACCCGAATGCCCCGGACGGAGGTGGCATAACCCCGCTTGATCAAGTGATCGCTCTTCCTGATTCCCACCCCGCCAGGGAGAAGCTCCTCGATCTCTTCCGTGACCACGCCCCGGAGGCCGTGATGGAGGCGTACTGCACACAGGGATGTTCAAGATGAAACGAAATTCGCGAAAGCAGACGTTGTTCCATGCCGTCAGGAACAATGACATTGATACCGTGAAAGCTCTCATCGAGAAAGGCGCCGATGTCGACGCCGAAGAACGCGATTCACAGGAGACGCCAATCCATGAGGCGGTTGAATGCGGCAACATCGACATCGTCCGCCTCCTCCTCGACCACGGGGCGGACGTGAACGCCAGAAATGTATGCGATGAGACACCTTTACATTTTGCGGCCTGGTCGCGCAGTCTCGAAATGGTTAAGCTATTGCTTCTCAAAGCAGGTGCGGATATCAGAGACAGAGACTATGGCGATCACACGGCCTTCGATATCGCGTGTATCAACAAGTACAAGGAAGACGGAGGCGATGGCGGAATAGCAGACTTTCTTTTCCAATATAGTCAAGAGAACCCGGTGGCATGGGAATCCGAGCGGTACTATTCCCTTCATAAGGCTTGCGATCTGCACCATGTCGCTACGGTGCGGTTTCTTATCGATCGCGGAGTAGACCTAACAGCCCGCGACGGCCGAGGCCTCACAGCTATTGAGAGACTGGATACAAGGCATAGCAGTAGCCATGAGGCGAGGGAGGAGATCCTGGACCTCTTCCGGGAACATGCACCCGAGCTGTTCATGGAGGTGTATTGTGTGGGGTCTGGTACTCGTGCGGTGGGCATGTAGGGGGCCATAATAAAAGACCCACCGAATTTCGCTTTCCCCGGACAAGGTGAAGAACCAAAGATGCGGGGGAAGAGGCGCGGTGGGTATGCTATTGGTGTATAGCACAGTTCATTTTTGAAGTAAAGAGGCAAAGGGGGCGATCATCGACAGCCAGGATTGGTTCAAGACAAAACTCGACCTTTTCAAGGATGACCCGGATTTCCAGATGGAGGAGGCAATCCTTGATATCACGGAGCATGTTGTTGTCGCTATGGGAAAACTCGGTATCGACAAGACAGAACTGGCACGGCGCATGGGTATGTCAGAAAGAGAGATCACGAGATTGCTCTCAGGCGACCGGGACATGTTTACCCGGGAGGTGCTGGAGACGCTTGGGAAAACCCTGGGCGAGGAATCCGATAGCACAGTATTGCCGTAATGGACTTTCTGAGGGCCATAATATATACTTGCGATACATAGTGGCCCTAACAGAGGCTCCTGAGAAACATAGTCTTGAGTCTTCCCGTTCTATGTCCATGCCGTGGACACATCAACATAATCTGTCCACAGAATCAACATCCTTGGACACATGACGCGGCAGCCCAGTTGACAATCATAACAATAGTAGACTTTAAAAAGGATATAATGTATACTTATCTATGATTACATCCCAATAAGGGGCTATTATGGATACATTTCGTACAACCGAGGAGTGGGAACAGATAATTGGAGAGCAGGTCAAGCGCCTGAGACTTCTTAAAAACATGGACCAGCGGGATGTCGCTGAACAAGCCGGGGTGGCCCTGAATGTCGTCAAGAACATCGAAGCAGGGAAAGGATCGACCCTCAAATCCTTCATCAGCGTCCTCAAAATGTTGGACCGGGTTGAATGGCTCAACGCCCTGCAGCCGGAGATCTCGATCAGCCCGATGCAGATACTGAAGTCCAGGAAGAAGGCTCCAAGACAGCGCGCTTCTCGAAGAAAAAAAGAGGTATGAGCCCATGTATAAGCCGGTAAAGGCCATAGAGGTTCGCATTTGGGGAAAGCTTGTCGGCGCTCTGGCGCCCGACCCCAGGCTTGGTTGCTACGCCTTCGAATATGACTCCGCCTTCGCGATGTCCGGTATGGAACTCGCTCCCCTGACCATGCCACTGTCCCGTGCCTCTTCTCCTTTTCTCTTTTCAGATCTGCCGGAGGCATCATTCAAACGGCTTCCCGGGATGATCGCGGATGCCCTCCCTGACGATTTCGGTAATTCTCTCATCGATGCGTGGATGGCAAGAGAAGGTATCCGGAAGGCTGACATCACGCCCCTCGACAGGCTCGCCTACATGGGAAAAAGAGGTGTCGGGGCACTGGAATTCCGTCCCGCCATTTCGACCGGTATCAGGTCCAGCGCCATCCACCTCTCACGCCTTGTCGAGGCAGCGCGTAGTGCCGTAAGGGGAGATCTTTCCACTGACCACCTGGCAAAAGCGGCACTCAACCAGATCATCCAGGTGGGAACGTCCGCCGGTGGGGCAAGGGCCAAGGCAGCCATCGCCTGGAACCCGGAGACCGAAGAGATCAGGTCGGGACAATTCGATGTCGAACCCGGCTTCGAGCACTGGATACTCAAGTTCGACGGGATGGGAGCCGATTTCGAGCTTGGAGGATCCCGGAACTATGGCCGCATCGAGTACGCATACTATCTCATGGCGCGCAAGGCGGGGATATCCATGTCTGAATGCAGGCTGATGGAAGAGAACGGCCGCGCTCACTTCATGACGCGCCGTTTCGACCGCGAGGGGAACACCAAGCACCACATGCAGACGCTGTGCGCCATGATGCACCTGGATTACAAGCAGAAGAGCACCCACGACTACGGTCAGTTCTTTGCAGCCATTGAACGGCTACAGTTGGGTACCTCCGCCATGGAAGAGGCCTTCAGGCGGATGGTGTTCAACGTGATGGCGGCGAACTGTGATGACCATACGAAGAACTTCTCTTTTATCCTCCGGCAGGGAGGGAAATGGAAGCTCGCGCCGGCGTATGACGTCACACATGCGTACAATCCCAAGGGAGAATGGACCTACCAGCATCTCATGGCCATCAACGGGAAGTTCTCCGACATCTCCCGCAGCGACCTGCTGGCAGTTGCGAACAGGTTCAGCATAGGAAGAGCGGAGGAGATAATCGAGCAGGTTGACGATGCCGTTGCCCGGTGG
>JAAYAK010000258.1 GCA_012719415.1 Syntrophorhabdus sp. | reverse complement strand
TCTGCCTGCCGCCTCTCTGCCACCTGCCGCTTCAGTTCCCGCGTGCTTTCCTCGAGCTCGGCCATCTTCTTTTCCAGCTTCGCGATGAGTCGCTTGTTGTGCTCCGTCAGATAGTCCTCTTCGTCCGCAAGAGAGCCCTCGCGCTTCCCGGCCGCTTCCGCGCACACCCGGTCGATGACGCTGAGAAGTTCATCGGGCTCCATGGGCTTGATGAGGTATTCGTCGGCGCCGAGGCTGAGCCCCAGTTTCCTGTCCTTCTCGTCGGTGTAGGTCGCGGTGTAAAAGATGAAAGGGATGGCGTCGAGGTCTTCACTTTTCCTGCACTCCCGGCACAGCTGGAACCCGTCCATCTCGGGCATGAGGATGTCGGAGACGATGAGGTCGCACCGGGTCCCGGACAGGTAATCGAGGGCCTCGCGGCCGTTGCGCGCGCTTGCGACCTCGTGACCCGCAGCCTTAAGCATGACCTCCAGGTAGTAGAGATTGTCAGTATTGTCGTCGGCGATAAGGATCTTCACGTGGTCTCCTCCCCCCGGCCGCCAAAACACCGTTTCATGTCATCAACGAAGGTTTCGGGATCGATGGGCTTCTCGATATATCCCGAACAACCCGCCTCGAGTGCCTTTTCCCTGTCACCCGTCATGGCGTAGGACGTCACCGCTATGATGGGCATGGCCTTGAGCTCCGCATAACTGCGCAGCTCCCGCGCAACGCCGTATCCGTCCATGTCGGGCAGCTGTATGTCGAGCAGTATGGCAAGAAGCCCCGGGGACATTGCCTTGTCTATCCCTTCCCGGGCGCTCCTCGCCTCCACGACGCGAAATCCGTTCTTCTCAAGGAGGAACCTCATGAGATACATGTTCTGCTCGTTGTCCTCGATCACCAGTATCCCATCCTTCATGACCCCTCCTTCCTCCTTGCCGGGAGAACAACGGTGAAGGTGCTGCCTTCGCCGAGAACGCTTTGGACGCTGATCTGCCCGCTCATCATATCGACGAGCTTCCTCGTGATGGACAGACCGAGCCCCGTGCCTTCGTGCCTTCGGGACAGGCCGGTGTCCACCTGCTGAAAAGGATTGAATATCCTCTCCAGGTTTCCGGCGTCTATGCCGATCCCGGAGTCCTTCACGCTCAGGACCACATCGGTATCCCGCGCCGCGCAGGATATCTCTATGAATCCTTTCTCGGTAAATTTGATCGAATTGTTAACAAGGTTTATGATGATCTGCTCGACCCGCCTCTTGTCCCCGACGAAGGTCCCCATTTCCCCGGCCGTCCTGAGGGAAAGAGTGAGTCCTTTTCTCTCGGCCAGCGGCGACACAAGACCCACCACCTTGTTGACGGAGGCCATGAGGTCGAAGGGCTCCGCCTCGATGTCGAGCTGACCCGCCTCGATCTTGGAGATGTCGAGGACGTCGTTGATGAGATCGAGGAGATGGCGGGAACTGTTCTGCACCATGCCGAGCTGTTTGCGCTGTTCCTCGTTGAGAGGTCCGGCGAGCCCCTGGACCAAAAGCCCGGTAAAACCGATGATGGAATTGAGCGGGGTGCGAAGCTCGTGGGACATGGTGGCCAGAAAAGCCGATTTCAGATGGTCGGCGGACTCCGCTTTCTGACGTGCTATATCCAGCTCGGAGGTCCTCTCCGCAACGAGTTCCTCAAGATGGTCCCGGTACTTCACCAGCTGGTTCTCGGCAACCCTGCGTGCCGTGACGTCCTCCATGGTGATCAGTATCTCCCCATCGTGAAGCCTGACGGGGGTGAAACTGACGGTTTTCTCCGTCCCGTCCGAACAGGTGACCCTGTTCTCATAGGCCTTGTTCTCGCCGGGAGTAAACCTCTCCACCATCTCGAGCCACGCCCCTATCACCTGGTGCCTGTACCCGCGATCGGGATAGGCCTTTCTGAACCACGTCCTGCCGTCGGGAACATCGTTCACGGTATAGCCGAACATCTCTGTGAACTTCGGATTAACGTACCTGTATGTGCCGTCACCGGAGATCATTACCATGCCGAAAGGAGCATTCTCGGTCAGGGCCAGTTCCCTGTCCTTTTCCCTCAGCAGGGCTTCGTCCGCCTGGACTCGCTCCAGGATCTCTTTCTCCATCCGGGCCGTGCGCGACTTAACGCGCACCCGCAGCATGAGGTTGTGTAACAGGACAAGGCAGGCGATCCCTATCACCGAGAGCACGACCCACTTGATCCAGCCCGGGTAGTCTTTCCTGCCCGCAATGCCGGTCCAGCGCCTCAGGGAGTAATAGTAAGGTGAATTGCGGTCGGTCTTCAGGGTCTCGACGTAGCGGTCCAGGGCAGCGACAAGATCCGGAGCCTTTCCTTTCGGAGCGGCAAACCTGAGCTCGATGGGGTTGAAGATGAGATTGGTGCGGCGAACACCGTAGGTGTCTTCATGGAGAAGACCGAAGAACCGGTTGACGACCCCGGCATCGGCCCTGCCGGCCTTCAACTCCCGGAAGACCTGTTCGTAGTTGCCCACCTCAACGAATTCAGCCGTCACCCCGAACCGGAAAAGCATATCGCGCAGCGCTATGTTGTGGGTATCGGCCTTTACCACCGCAATGCTCTTTCCCTCGAGCTGCATGAAGGAGTCGAGCGTCTCTCCCCGCATCGCGTAGACCTGGCCCCAGTTCGACACAACGCTGTTGCCCGTAAAATCCGCGTACCCGACTCTGTCTTCCGAAAGGGCCACGGCCGTGAGGATGTCTACCTCCCCGTTCCTCAGCATCTCCAGACACCGATCCCAATCGCAGGAGACATAGGACACGGCCCATCCCTCGTAGTGCGCCACGTAGCGGATGATGTCCATGAAGAGCCCTTCCCCCTCGCCTTTCTCATTCACGAATGCCATGGGAAGGTTGGGCTCCGCCGCGACACGCACCGCCCGCTTTGCCTCAGCGGGATATGTTGAAAGAATCAAAAGAAAAATAAGGACAACGACTGTTATCAGGAAGCGGGTGAAGCATGGAAAAGCCTTACGCGCCATGGTCTGCCCTTTACCCGGTCAAAAATGCACTGCATCGAAAAACGTCCCGAATCCTTCAAACGCTTCTAACGGCTCTAACGGTTCCAACCGTCTTTACAGCTTCAGCTTGAGTCCCGAGTCCTTCTTCTCCTCACCTTCGTCGGGCTTCATCTCGGCCATTTTTATCTTGAGCCGCACGTCGTTGGGGCTGTCGGCATAGGCGATGGCGTTGTCGAGGTCCAGAAGGCCTGCCTGGTACATGTCGAAGATGTGCTGGTCGAAGGTCTGCATTCCCTCGAAGTAGGACTCCGCCATGGTCTCTTTCAGGAGGGTGATCTCGCCTTTGAGAATGAGGTCCTTGACCCTCGGGCTGTCGAGAAGGATCTCGATCGCCGCCGCGCGCTTGCCCTCCACGGTGGGGATGAGCCTCTGGGATATGATGGAGCGTATGTTGAGGGAAAGCTGCATGT
>JAAYAK010000257.1 GCA_012719415.1 Syntrophorhabdus sp. | reverse complement strand
ATGGAGTCCTTGATCTGGTTGAGCTGGTCGATCGCGCCCTGAACGGCGCTTTTGATGCGGCTCACCTCGCGTTCCACCTGGCGCGGGGATATGGAACGCTTCGTTATCGCCACCTTGTCCCTGTCGATGAGGCGCACCCTCCCCATCGTTATTCCCGAGGAAACGCCGATCCCTTTCAGGGTTTGATTGACGAGAATCTCTTCCTTCATTCTTCGTTGAATCCGTTGTCGATGAGGCCCCCCAGTTCACGGAAGGCCTTTTCCTCGTCCTCCCCTTCCGTTTTGAGGACGATCTTGCTTCCCAGGGGACAGGCAAGCATCAGAAGGCCCATGATGCTCTTGCCGTTCACCTCCATCCCGTCCTTTTCGACCATCACGATGGAGTTGAACTTCGCCGCCGCCTTCACGAACATAGCCGCAGCCCGGGCATGGAGGCCGAGCCTGTTCCTGATCGTAAATATCCCTTCCTGCATCGCTCCTCAGTCCTTTTTCCTGGCCTTCAGCACGTCCGTGGCAAGATATATGTTCTTCTGCCCGTATTGCGTGATGAAAGCGGCCAGCTCATCGAGTGTCCTTCCCTCCCGGTACGTCACGAGCTTGATGAGCATGGGAAGGTTAACGCCGGCAACCACCTCGACCCTGCCCTCTTCCAGGAAAGAGAGACTGATGTTCGAAGGGGTGCCGCCGAACATGTCCGTCAGGATGATGACCCCATCGCCCGTGTCCGAGTTCTTCAGGCCGGAGACGATCTTCTCCTTGGTTTTTTCCACCGGGTCGTTGGGGAATATGTCGACGGCGGCGAACTGCTCCTGCTCTCCCACGATCAGTTCGGTGGCAGCCACCATCTCCCGCGCGAGGTTGAAATGCGCCACCACGACGAGACCAATCATTTCGCCTCCTTACCTCTTCTCTATGTCCCGGTGGACGGTGGACACGCTGTAACCCATAGTGTTGAGCTGCTCCGCCAATTCTCCGGCGATGAAGACCGACCGGTGTTTCCCGCCTGTGCAGCCGAAACAGATGGTGAGATAACTCTTCCCCTCTTTCTCGAATAACGGAATAAGGTACACCAAAAACTCTGAAAGAAAAAGGAAATATTTCCTGAACACTTCCTGCGATCTGATGAATTCCCGGACCTCTTCGTCGAGTCCCGTACGGTCCCGGAGCTCTTCCACGAAAAAGGGGTTCGGCAGGAACCTCACGTCGAGGACGATGTCAGCCTCGAGGGGAAGACCGAAGGCGTATCCGAAGGACATGATGTTGATCTTCATCCGCTGCTCGTGGGCACCATATCTCTCGAGTGCCAAACGGCGCAGTTCGTGGGGGGTCAGATGGGTCGTGTCTATGACCTGGTCGGCCATGTCCCTGAGCCAGGCCATCAGCTTGCGCTCCTCGGTCAACGCGTCGGTGACGTTGGACGAATCGAAGAGGGGATGGGACCGCCTCGTCTCGCGGTACCTCCGTATGAGGCTTTCGTCGGAGCTTTCCAGGAAGAGGACCTTCGCCCCGAAATCGCTCTTGGCCTTTTCCACAATGTCCCGGCCGTTCTCGAAGAAGTCCCTCAGGCGCACGTCGATGACGAAGGCGCACCGCGCGATCTTCTCCCCCTCGTCGCGGTTAAGCTCCAGGAACTTGAGGAGCAGAAGGATGGGAAAGTTGTCGACACAGAAGAAACCCGCATCCTCGAGGGCCCTGAGGAACGTCGTCTTCCCCGAGCCTGATATGCCGCTGACGATGAGGACGTCCTTCATTCCACCCCGCCTTCCATCGATCTCTGCATCCTTTTCTCCAGCTCCACGGCGGTATTGATGCCCTGCCTGCGGAGGATGAAGTTGCGGCACGCCAGCTCTATGATCGCCGAGACGTTCTTGCCCGAGCTGATGGGTATCCTGACGAAGGGCAGGTCAACGCTGAGCACCTTGAACTTCTCTTCCCTGAGACCCACGCGCTCGCACTCGAGGGAGGTGTCCCAGTCGAAGAGCTCGATGACGAGGTCTATCTTCTTCTTGTCGAGGACCGCCGAGACCCCGAAGAGATGCCGGATATCGACGATACCCACGCCCCGTATCTCCAGCAGGCTCTTTATCATCTCCGGCGCCTCGCCGTAAAGGTCGATGGCCCCGATCTTCTTCACATGCACGGCGTCATCGACGACAAGGCGGTGGCCCCGCATGATGAGCTCGAGGGCGTTCTCGCTCTTGCCGATGCCGGGCCTTCCCATGATGAGGGCGCCGACACCGAGGATGTCCATGAGCACGCCGTGGACGGTAGTCGACGGGGCCAGCTTTTCCTCAAGCAGTTTCGTTATCCTCTCGATGAATATGGAGGTGACGAGCTTTGTCCGCAGAAGGGGGATGCCCTTTTCCTCCGCGGAGACGACGAAGAACTCGGGGACCTTCAGGTTCCGGGAGATGATGAAGCACACCACGTTGTTCTTGCAGAGTTCCCTGATGATGCGCCTGCTCTCGGCCTCCGTGAGCGACCTCAGGTAGGAGATCTCGATGTTCCCCAGTATCTGGACCCTGTGGGGATGGAGATAGACCATGTGACCCGTAATGACGAGGCCGAGCTTCTGGATCCTCGGGTTGTAGATCTTCCGGGTAAGCCCCTTCTTCCCGGCAAGGACCTCGAGCTCCAATCCGTACAGCTCGTCATCTACAAGCTGTTGAACCTCTATCCCCTTCATATGTCTCTTCCACGGGACCCTTTACCCCAGGGCCCCCGAAACCTCCTTGATAACGGGTCGTTACAGCTTTCCGTCCTCTTCCACGATGCTCTCGTACAGGGAATGGGCATCGGGAAGTGTGAGCAGTTTCTTCCTGAAGGATGGGTCGCGGAGGATCTTCGATATCCGCGACAGGACCTTCAGGTGCAGGCTTGCCGAATCCTCGGGGGCGAGGACGAGAAAGAAGATGTGCACCGGCTGCTCGTCGACGGCATCGAAATCGACACCCTGACGTGACCGCCCGAACACGACGAGGACCCCGCCGGAACCCTTCATCTTGCCGTGGGGGATGGCGACACCGTCGCCTATGCCCGTGCTGCCCAGGGCCTCCCGCTCCATGATGATCCTGACGACGGGTTCGACGTCCTTTATGAGACCCGCGGCTTTCAGTTGTCCCGCGAGCTCGGTAAGTATCTCCTCCTTGGTGGTACCCCTGATATCGGAGATGACCGAGGATTCTTTCAGTATGTCGGTAAGCCTCACGGTCCCTTCCCTGCCGTTTCTATGAGACTGAACTTTCCATCCTTGCGTTTGTAAACGATGCAGACGTTGTCACGTTCCCTTTCGCGGAAGACCATGAACATGTCCCCCGACGCCGTAAGCTGCATCACGGCCTCCTCGGGGTCCATGGGCTTTGCGTCCACGGTCCTCGATACGATGATGGCGGGCTCCTCGCCCGCAGGCTGCGCGGCGGTGCGTTTCAGCTTGCTCTCGCGGTATTCCTTCATCTTGTCACGGTACTTTGTCAGTCTCCGTTCGAGCTTGTCCAGTATCTTGTCGATCGCCGCATAGATATCATCCATTACCTCATGGGCATTGATGACGACCCCATTGATGGTGAACATGACATCGATACGCTGGCGATATTTCCGCTCGAGGGAGATGACCACGTGGATGTCGAGAGGCGTCTCCACGTACTTTTGCAGGCGGGAGAGCTTGTCTTCAACATACCGCTTTACATCTTCGCTGGTATCAATGTGCCTGAAGCTGGTTGTGATATCCATAGTGCCTCCACTCACAAAAATAAGGTTGGCGTGGACCAACCTTGGAGCCTATTAATAACAGATATGCCGGATGGTGTCAATCCAATTCCCCGAAAGTATTAGGTTAATCCACGAAGAGCCTGTGTGCTCTGCCCAGGTTTCCCCGTATCCGGAATCTGTCTCTTTAATCGATCACCGTCCTTTCCCGTGAAGACCGTATATTCAGTATCTCCCTGTATTTCGCTACCGTACGGCGCGCTATGTTGATGTCGTGGCGCGATTTCAGGGTGTGGGTTATCTCGTCATCGGTCAGCGGCTTCTTCTTGTCCTCTTTTTTGACGAGTTCCGCTATGAGGTCCATGACGACGTTCGTCGAAAGGGGGTCCCCCTCTCCCTTGTTTATGCTCGTCGGGAAGAAGAACTTCATCTCGTACACGCCGTGGGGGGTGCTCATGTACTTGCTGGTCGTTATGCGGCTCACCGTGGATTCGTGGACTCCCACGTCCTGGGCGACGTCCTTGAGGATAAGGGGCCTCAAGCTCCTCAGGCCGTTCTCGAAGAATTCGCGCTGGAAGCTCACGATGCTCTGGGCGACGAGAAAGAGCGTCCTTTGCCTCTGCTGGATGCTCTTGATGAACCACTCCGCCTGCTTCATCTTGTTCTTTATGTATCTCTTCGTCTCGCCGCTCACCTTCCTGTCCGTTGCGAGCTCGAGGTAGTAACGGCTCATCCTGAGCTCCGGGACGTCGTCATTGTTGAGGGCGATGTCGAACCCCTCCTCGCCTTTTACAACGTAGACATCGGGGACGACATAGGATATGAACTCGTCGCTGAAGTTCCTGCCCGGTTTGGGGTCGAAGGACTTGATCTTCTCGAAGACCTCCTTGATCTTCTCTATGGGGAAACCGGTGGCCTTCGCTATCCCCTTGAGGTTGTTGTGCTGGAAAAGGTCGAAGTGATTGGCGACGACGTTCTCGAAGACGGGGTCCTTCTCACCCAGCGCATCGTACTGGATGAGGACGCATTCCTTGAGGTCCCGGGCACCCACCCCGGCGGGCTCCAACCTCTGCACCTTCCTGAGGACCGGTTCGAGAACATCCACGGAAAAACCGGAGTCCCGCGATATCTCCTCGAGGCTGCAGATGAGGTACCCGTTGTCGTCGATGTTCTCGATGATCCATTCCGCCACCACCCGCTCGCGGGGGCTGAAGTCCGAAAGTCCGATCTGCCACCTCAGGTGGTCCCTGAGGTTGTACGTCTTCCTGACCATGTTCTCGTAGTCGGGCGCCTCCCTTTCCTCGGCGGGAAAGAAGTCCTCCGAGGGCGAGTATCGTTCCAGGAGCTCCTCGATCTCCCTTTTTTCCTCCTGGCTCTCCTTTTCCTCGACGTCCTCACGCGGCTCTTCCTCGGTGATCTCGAGGATGGGGTTTTCCTTCATCTCCAGCTCGATGGCCTCGACAAGCTCCAGCTTGGAGAGCTGCAGGAGGCGGATGGCCTGCTGCAGCTGCTGGGTCAGGACGGGAGAGAGCTTCTGTGTCTGTTTAAGCTCCAACATCGATGTTGAATTCCTCACCAAGGTATACTTCGCGGACGATCCGGTCCTGGGCCACGCTCTCCGGCGTGCCTTCGAGGAGGACCTTCCCCGCGTTGACCACGTACGCCCTGTCGCATATGGGGAGCGACTCGCGGACGTTGTGATCGGACAAGAGTATGCCGATGCCCCTTTGCTTGAGGCCGAAGATTATCTTTTTCAGGTCCGAGACGGATATGGGGTCTATGCCGGAGAAGGGCTCGTCGAGGAGCATGAAGTGCGGCGACGTCATGAGCGCCCGCGCTATCTCGAGGCGCCTTCTCTCCCCGCCCGAGAGGGAATCCGCGCTGTTGTTCGCCAGGTGTTCCAGCTTGAAGGACTCGAGTATCTCCATGACGTGGTGTTTTATGAGGTCCCCCTCCTCACCGAGGAACTCGAGGATCGCCTTGAGATTGTCCCTGACGGACATCTTCTTGAAGACCGAAGGTTCCTGGGGAAGGTAGGTTATGCCCTTGCGCGCCCTCATGAACATGGGCAGATCCGTGATGTCCTCCCCGTCGAGAAGGATCTTGCCGCCGTTGGGCTTTATGAAACCGATGATCATGTAGAAGGATGTCGTCTTCCCGGCCCCGTTGGGGCCAAAGAGCCCCACGATCTCGCCGGTCTCCATGTACATGCTGATGCCGTCGACGACCTTTCGCGCGTTGTATGTCTTCAGGAGACCCTGCGCGGACAGAGTTGCTTTCATTCCCGCTACTTTCCCCTCTCCATTCTTATCTTCGGCCTCTCGACGGACAATTTACCGTCAGTCGTCGTGTAGATCACACGCTCCCCTTTCATTTCCACGTTGTCCTTGAATACCCTCGGAGATTGGGTGAACACTATTCTGCCTTCCTTAAAATGATATACTGCCTTCTCGCTTTTCGCAACAGTGCCCCTCGATATGACACGGACGTTGCCGTCGGCCTCGATGCGGTCCACCTCGTTGTCGGTGCTGTATATGTGGACGAGGTCGCACACCATGTTGAGGTCCTCCCCCTTGAGGATGACCTTTCCCTCGAGGACATAGGTGGCCTTCTGAAAGTAATAGAGGAGCGTGTCCGACTGGAAGTGGTATTTCGCCTTTTCCGTCGCGATGATCCCTCCGACTTCGGACAGGAGCCTCAGTGTCTCCTCGTTGGTGTTGGCGAGAAGCCCGATGCCGCGCATATCGATCTTCTCCCCCTTGATGTCCACCGCGTCCTTTGTGGCCGTGATCCCGTTCTTGAAATCGAAATCCATGTAGGAGCTCTTCAGGGTGTATTCGCCCTTGTAGAAAACCTGCACGTTGTCGACCTTGCCCGACTCGTTCTCGGTGTCCATGGACCCTTTCGTGCCGGTGAACTCTATGGAGACGTCCGGTTTCGGCTTGTACAATCCTTTCAGGTCTTCGAGCTCGATGAGCGGCTTGTCTATGTACTTGCGGGCCACCTTCGCCGTGAGCTCCCAGTCCACGACGCCGCGGCGTTCCCCCGTGTACTTCACGTTCTTGAAGACGATCGCCTTGTTGCTGTCCTCCGCTACGGGGACCGGTTGCCTTTCAGGCTTGCTGATGAAATAGTAGAAGGCAAGCAGAAGGCTTGCCGCGATGAAGCCGAAAGAGACGAAGATGATGATCTTCCTGTTGCTCATGTATCCTCATATGCCATTCATACCACCTTGGCCCTCAAGAGGTCGTGTATGTGTATGATGCCCACGGGCCGGGCGTCCCGTTCGTCGTCGACGACGAAGAGGGAGGTGATGGAGAATTCCTCCATCTTCTTGAGGGCATAGGCGGCAAGGGCGTCCCTGCGGACGACCTTGGGCCTTGCGGTCATCACGTCGCCCGCCGTCTTTGCCAGGAGGGAATCGTCGTACCGTTCGATGGCTCGCCGGAGGTCTCCGTCTGTTATGATCCCCGCAAGACGTCCCTTTCCGTCGTAGACCCCGGTGACGCCAAGCCTCTTCGACGTTATCTCGAGGATGGCGTCCTTCATGGACGTCTCCACCGACACACCGGGGAGGGACTCGCCTGTGTGCATGAGGTCCTCCACCCTGAGAAAGAGCTTCCTCCCCAGGGAGCCCCCGGGGTGGAGAGAGGCGAAGTCTTCCACCTTGAAGGCGCGCCTTTCCATGACGGCAATGGCGAGGGCGTCGCCGAGCGCGAGGGTGGCCGTGGTGCTCGAGGTGGGCACCACGTTGTAGGGACAGGCTTCCTCCACGTTCACGACGAGGGCCACATCGCTGAGCCGGGCGATGGTGGACGCGGCGTCTCCCGTTATGGCGACGAGCGGGATGTCGAGGCGCTTCACCCAGGGGATTATCCTGACCACCTCCTCCGTGTCGCCGCTGTTGCTGACGACGATGAGCACGTCGCCGCGCTGGAGCATTCCCAGGTCGCCGTGGAGGGAATCGGCGGGGTGGACGAATAGTGCCGGCGTGCCCGTGCTCGACAGCGTGGCGGCGATCTTCTTGCAGACGAGCCCCGACTTGCCCATGCCCGTCAGGACGACCCTGCCCGCGCAGGCGAATATGATCTCCGCCGCCCTGGTGAAGGTGTCGTCGAGTCCTTCCATGACCTTGAGGAGGGCCTCGGCCTCCTTCCTCAGGACATCTTTTCCCGTTCCTACGTGGTCCACAGGGCCTCCTCTATCCTCTTGAGGGTCCGAAGGACACCTTCGAGGTCGTCGAGGGGAAGGGAATTGTCCCCGTCGCAGAGGGCCCGCTTCGGATCGGGGTGGACCTCCATGAACACGCCTTCCACGCCGACGGCCACCGCGGCCCGGGCGAGTGGAACGATGAACCGGGCCTCCCCGCCGGAGCGGTCCGTCATCGCCGAGGGCTGCTGCACGCTGTGCGTGGCGTCGAAGACCACGGGATACCCGAAGTCCCGCATGATGGGTATTGCCCGGAAATCATTGACGAGGGTATGGTACCCGAAGGACGTGCCCCGTTCGGTGACCAGTATGCTCCTGTTGCCCGTGGATTCCACCTTTCTGATGGCGTGGGCCATGTCACCGGGGGAGAGGAACTGGCCCTTCTTGATGTTGACGACCCTGCCCGTTCTGCCGCAGGCCGTGAGTATGTCCGTCTGCCGGGACAGGAGCGCCGGCACCTGGAGGACGTCGGCGACCTCGGCCGCCGCCGCGGCCTCACCCGCGGAGTGAACATCGGTGAGAACGGGGACGCCCACCGCCCCCTTCACTTCCTGCAGGATGGCAAGGCCCTCGTCCAATCCGGGGCCTCTGAAGCCCGATATGGACGTCCTGTTCGCCTTGTCGTAAGAGGACTTGAAGATGAAAGGCACGCCGAGCCCGGCCGTCACGCGCGCGATACTCTCGGCCGTCCTCAGGGATATGTCCCTGCCCTCGATGACGCAGGGGCCGCCTATGAAGACAAAAGGCCTGCGGCCGATGGTGACGTTGCCTATGGCTATTTCTTTTTGCACTTCAGTCTTTCCTGCCTTCGTTTCAGCGAGGCCTTGATAAAATCCCGGAACAACGGATGGGGGTCGAAGGGCTTCGACTTGAACTCGGGATGGAACTGGCATCCCAGGAACCAGGGATGACCCTTCATCTCCACGATCTCGACAAGCGTGCCGTCAGGGGAGATGCCCGACACGATCATGCCGCTCTTCTCGAGGCGTTCGCGGTATTTCATGTTGAACTCGTAGCGGTGGCGGTGCCGTTCGTGGATGACGTCCTGTCCGTAGGCCTTGTGCGCGAGGCTGCCCGGCTTGATGACGCAGGGATAGGCGCCGAGGCGCATGGTGCCGCCCTTGTCGGAGTACTGGTCGCGTCTCTGCACCGTGTTCTCCCTGTCCGTGAACTCCTCGATGAGGTAAATAAGGGGGTAGGGCGTCTTTTCGTTAAATTCGCAACTGTTGGCGTCTTTGCAGTCCGCGAGGTTGCGCCCTATCTCCACGACGGCGAGCTGCATGCCGAGGCACAGGCCGAGAAAGGGTATCTTCTTTTCCCGCGCGTGCTCGATGGCGTTGATCTTGCCCTCGATGCCGCGGTCCCCGAAACCGCCGGGGACGAGGATGCCGTCGATGTTGAAGAGGTCGGCCGTTATGCCCTTTTCGATGTCCTCGGAGTCGACGTAGCGGACATTCACCCTGCAGTCGTTCGCGATGCCTCCGTGTACCAGCGCCTCGTTGAGGCTCTTGTAGGAGTCCTTGAGCTTGACGTACTTCCCGACGAGGGCTATGTCCACCTCTTTCTTCGGGTGCTTTATGGTGTCGCCGATGGCTTCCCACTTGGAGAGGTCGGGCTTCTTTGCCCAGATGTTGAGGAGCTTCGTTATCTTCTCGTCGAGTCCCTCGTTGTGGAAGGCGATGAGGACCTCGTAGATGACCTCGGCGTCCTTGGCGGCGATGACGGCGTCCTTCTCGACGTTGCAGAAGAGGGAGATCTTGTCCTTGAGGCCCTGCGAGAGGGGCCGCTCCGTCCTGCACAGGAGGATGTCGGGCTGGATACCAATCCTCCGGAGCTCGTTCACGCTGTGCTGTGTCGGCTTCGTCTTCATCTCGTCGGCGGTCTTGATGAAGGGGACGAGGGTCAGGTGCACGAAGAGGGAGTTCTCCTTTCCCAGGTCGTTGCGGAGCTGGCGTATCGCCTCGAGGAAAGGAAGGCCCTCTATGTCGCCGACGGTGCCGCCGATCTCGACGATGACGACGTCGATGCCTTCGTCCACGTCGAGGACGCGGCGCTTTATCTCGTCCGTGATATGGGGGATGACCTGGACGGTTCCGCCGAGATACTCTCCCTTGCGTTCCCGGGAGATGACCGTGTCGTAGACCTGTCCCGTCGTGAAATTGCATTTTTTCGAGAATGTCGCGGTGGTGAAGCGTTCATAGTGCCCGAGGTCAAGGTCCGTCTCCGCGCCGTCCTCGGTCACGAAGACCTCGCCGTGCTGGAAGGGATTCATCGTACCCGGGTCGACATTGATGTAAGGGTCGAGCTTCTTTATGGTGATAGTGAGCCCCCGGGACTCGAGAAGCGCGCCGATGGATGCCGCCGCTATGCCCTTCCCCAGGGAGGACACGACGCCGCCCGTCACGAAGATGAATTTTTGTCTCACTGCTTTCCCCCGATCAGTATCCGTAACATCTCCTCACCGCTCATCACCGCCCCGCCCGCGTTCTCATCGTAATCCCCACCCTCGTCCGGGGAGGGGTTGCTGTTGTCGTAAACGGCGAAGGGCACCGGGGTGGCATAGTGGGTCCTCATCGCGATCGGTGTGGCATGATCGGTGACGATGAGAAACCGCGTGTCCCTGTCCGTTTCCTTGAGAAGGACGCCGAGCACGTCCCTGTCGATGCGCTCGATGGCCTTTATCTTTTCAGGGATGCTGCCGCTGTGGGACGCCTCGTCGGGCGCCTCCACGTGGACATAGACGATGTCGTGGTCTTCAAGGAGCTTGAGCGCCGCCCGGGCCTTCGCCCCGTAATCCGTGTCGAGGTATCCCGTGGCCCCCTCGACGACGGGGGTCATGAACCCCACGAGGCTCGATATCCCCCGCACGAGGTCGACGGCACAGACCGTCGCACCCGTCAGGCCGAACTTTTCCCTGAATGACGGCAGGGCCGCCTTCTTGCCCTGGCCCCAGAGCCAAATGCTGTTCGCCGGGAGCTTGCCGGCGTCGACACGTTTCCTGTTGACCTCATGGGACGCGAGCACCTCGCGGGAGTGGTCCATGAGGGAGCGGACCCGGGCCGCGCCGTCACCGTCGGGGAGGTACCCGGCGATCTGCTTTCCCGTGATATCATGGGGAGGGGTCGTCGAGAGCCTTGAGGCACCGCCTTTCCATATCATGATATGGCGGTACCCGACCCCGGGGTAGAAGGCTATTTCTTCGGAGCCGAGCTCCTCGTTGAGGCAGGCGACAAGGGCCCGTGCCTCCTCGGTCGAGATGTGCCCGCCGGAGTAGTCGCCCATGGTATCGCCGCCGTCCCCCGTCCCGATGTGGACAAGATTGCACCGGTAGGCCACATCGTCCGGCCCCATGGGGATACCCATGCCGAACGCCTCTATGGGGGCCCGACCCGTGTAGTAGAGCGCCGGGTCGTAGCCGAAGATGGACATTCCCGCCACGTCACTGCCGGGAGGAAAGCCGTCGGGTACCGTCTTTACCTTTCCCGTGAGACCCTTTCGGGCCGCCATGTTCATGTTCGGCTTATCTGCCGCCATGAGCGGCGTCTTCCCCCCGAGCTCCTCGAGGGGGAAATCCGCCATGCCGTCGCCGATGAGAACGATATATTTCATGTGCTGCCGCACCTCGCGCGGCCGGAAGGCCCCGGCCCTTTCACAGGCTGCCTTCCTCGATCCTTATGTGAACGCTCTCCCCTTTCGTGAAGGAAAGGGCGTCTATCTCCTTCTTCGCCTTCATGAGGCCTTCTTCGGCGGCGTCATGGGTCACCATGACGACGGGGACGTAACCGCTGAGCTTCCGCCCCTGCTGCGTCACCGCCGATATGCTTATCCGGTACTTCGAGAGGATGCCCGATATCTTCGAAAGCACGCCGGGCATGTCCTTCGCCATGACCCTCAGGTAGTAAGGTACGGAAGAGGCCCTGCCTTCCTTGAACCTCCCCGCCACGGCGAGCGGCCGGGTGCCGGGGCCTCCCGCCCCGGAGATCCTCTTCGCGATGTCGACGATGTCGCTGACGACGGCGCTTCCCGTCGGCTCGCTCCCGGCGCCCTTTCCGTAGAAGAGGTTGGGGCCTGTCATGTCCCCGACTATGTAGACGGCGTTGTAGACGCCGTTCACGCTGCTCATGGGATGGTTGACGGGCAGCATCGCGGGTTCGACGCGGACCTCGACGCCTGGTCCCCGTCTCTTCGCTATGGCGAGAAGCTTTATCTTGTATCCGAAGTCCCGCGCGAAGCCGATGTCGACGGGGTCTATCTTGGCGATGCCCCGCGTCGTGATCCTGTCCATGGTCACGGGCGACGCGAAGGCGAGCCTCACGAGGAGGGAAAGCTTGTGCGCCGCGTCTATCCCCTCGACGTCGAAGGTCGGGTCCTTTTCGGCGTAACCCTTCCGCTGGGCGTCCTTGAGGGCCTCGGCGAAGGATATCCCTTCGTCGGTCATCCGCGAGAGGATGTAGTTGCTCGTCCCGTTGAGGATCCCCAGGATGTAGCTGAACTCGTTGCCGACGAGTCCGTCGCGGACCGCCCGGATGACCGGGATGCCTCCGCACACGGACGCCTCGAACCCGATCTCGCTTCCTCTCTTCGCCGCGAGACGGAAAAGCTCATCCCCCCGCTCGGCCAGGAGGGCCTTGTTTGCCGTCACGACCTGCTTGCCGAGGGTGAGCGCCGCGCTGATGAGATCGCTGGCGGGACGCATGCCGCCGATGAGCTCCACAACGATGTCGACCCTGTCGTCCCTGATGAGCTCCATGGCGTCGGAGGTCACGATATTCCGGGGCAGGCCCTTCCCTTTCAGTTTGCGGACATCCACCTCGGCAACCCTGACGACGCGAAGGTCAAGGCCTGTCCTCCTGCGAATGAGCGCGGCGTGTTCCGTCAGGATCCGGTATGTGCCGGTTCCCACTGTTCCCAGTCCTATTATCCCTATTCCGATCATGATCTTCCCGTGGGGTGAAGGAAACCGCCGATCACCTTCACCACTTGTCTTATTCTGTGCTCGTTCTCCACGAGGGCGAACCGCACGTGTCCTTCACCGAACCTGCCAGAACCGATCCCCGGCGAGATGGCCGCCTTCGCCTCTCCACGATGTCCTGTAGAATCCTCCATTTATGGTGAAAATTACCACATCCCCGGGGACACAATCAATATAAAAGCCAAGCAAGAATCGTTCCAAAACCCCGGGGCGGGGTTTGGAACGTGAACGGGCACACGGGTCGGCGCTAGAGGCGCCTACGGGCACACGCGGAAAAGACCAAGACCTTGCTCCGGAGAACCCCCTGAAGCCTCTAACAGGTCCTATTGGTTCCATTACAAAACATCCCCGGGAACAATACCTGCTTTTTTCATCTTCTTCCCGTATGCCCGTTTGCGTGCGAAGCACGCAGATCCCTGTGCCCGTCTATGGTTACAAACTGTAACTTGTTACAGTTTGTAACCGAACTTCCTGAGCATTTCCTTCCGGTCCTTCCTGTCCTCGTCCTTTTCTATCCCCGCCGGTCTCGCGCCGTCTATGACGCCCATGATGCCGCGGCCGCCCCCGGTCTCGGCCACCACGACCTCGAGGGGGTTCGCGGTGGCGCAGAAGATCCGGCAGACCTCCTGGCATCCCTTCACGGCGTTGAGGACGTTGATGGGAAAACCGTCCTTGAGGAAGATGACGAAGGTGTGCCCGCAGGAAAGGGTGAAGGACGTTTCGGCGGCGAGCTTCTTAAGGGTTTCGTCATTGCCCTCGTACCTCACGAGGCAGGGCCCGCTCGCCTCGGAGAAGGCGACGCCGAACGTGAGCGACGGCGCGCTCCCGACGAGTATCTCGTAGAGGTCCTCGACGGTCTTGATGAAGTGTGACTGGCCGATGATGATGTTCAAGCCTTCGGGTATGTCGATCTTTACGGTCTTGAGTTCCATTGTGCCTCCTTTATTGGATGAAAAAGATCAAAAACACTATCTCTCGCCCGCTTCGCTCGAGTTCGCAGAGGTCGCAAAGAGAGGAGGAAAGAGAGAAAAGATTGCCGCCGGATCTCGGAGCCTACCAAGATCCGGCGGCCTTCTCGTCCCGCCGTCCCGGCGGGAGGCAAAGACAACTCTTTTCTATTCCGCTCGTCATAAGGGAAAGGCGGAATCGAAAGTGTTCCCTGATCCCGGTAGTCTCCGGGATCAGGGAACGATCTTTTCTCTCTTTTCTCTCCGTGTGCTCGAGTGAGCCCGAAGGGCGAACGGGCGTGAGACGGGCTTTTCGTCTTTTCTGTCATTTACGCGTCTTTCCTGCCCGTTCGCCGAAGGGTTGCTCCTTGCCGAAGTCGGGGACGAAGAGCGGAGCGCTTTCGAGGTCCTGGGTGAAGACATTGTCCATACCATTACTTAATAAGAAGGAAACGACGTCGTCGTATTCCTCCTGACGTATCCGTCGGGAGAGGATCGGGTACTCGCCGGAGCGGTGCAGGGGAAGGTACTGGGACATGAGACCCACCCAGGTCTGTTTGCCCAGATTTTCGGCGATCCAGCCGAGCGCAGGACGAGAACCGGCAAGGCCACCGGGGAGCACGAGATGGCGGACGAGGAGGCCCCTTTTCGCGATGCCGTCCTCGACGACAAGGCCCCCCACCTGGCGCTTCATCTCGATAAGCGCCGCGCGGGCGCATTCGGGGTAGGGGGCGTGAGCTGCCGCGCCGGAGAGCTTTCGAGCGACGACGGGGCCCCAGTACTTGAGATCGGGCAGGTAGATGTCGACAAGGCCTTCCAGGGTGCGAAGGGCGTCGACGCTGTCGTAGCCGTTCGTGTTGTACACGAAAGGTATGCCGATGCCCCTTCTCTTCGCTTCTCCGACGGCCGCGGCGATGAAGGGGACATATGGCGTTGGGCTCACGAGATTGACGTTGTGGCACCCCATCGCCTCGAGGGAAAAGAACATCTCCACAAGTTCATCAAGGGTCACCGGGCTTCCCTGGCCCTCGTGGCTTATCTGGTAGTTCTGGCAGAAGACGCAGCGGAGGTTGCAGAAGGAGAAGAATATGTTCCCCGACCCCCGTGTCCCGGAGATGGGCGGCTCCTCCCCGAAATGGGGCCCGATATGGGCCACAAGGACATCCCTCCCCGCCCCGCAGAACCCCCTTTCCCCGGCAAGGCGGTCAACCCCGCACCGACGGGGACACACGACGCAGGGCGTCAGCATGGAAAGATCGGCTTGCATCGGGAATAGTATAGCAGAAATGGGAGACCGGGTAATAGGCAATAGGTCATGGGTGGCCCACGACGCGCCTCTATCCCATAACCCGGAACCTGCCTTTACGCCACTATATACGATCCCGTTCCCACCGCGATGAGCTCTCCCGTGTCGTTGGTCAGTTCCGTTCTCGTCACGGCGACCTTGTTGCCCGTTCTCAGGGTCCGTGCGGTGGCGGTGAAGGTCATGCCCGTGCCGGGGCGGAGGAAGTCGACGCGCAGGTCGATGGTGCTCACCCGCCCGAATCTCTCAAGCTTGGCCTCCAGCGTTTTGTCCATTCTTTCCTGCGCGCCCATGAAGGCGACGAGCCCTCCGGTGACGTCGATGACGGATGATATCACGCCGCCATGGACCATACGGCGCTTCCGATGTCCCATGAGCTCGCCCCGCATCCGAAAGGACACCGTCACGCCTTCGGGGCCCATCGATTCTATACTGAGTCCGAGCAACCTGTTGAAAGGGATCTTCTCGCTGAACATTTCGTTGATCACACGAAGGAATTCATCGTTGCTGCCGGGTTCTTTCATCGTTCCCTCACAGCCCCAGGAATTGGATCATCAGGCCGCAGGTGAGGATGGTCAGTCCCGCGATCGCGTGGGTGTACCGCTCTGCCCTGCTCAGCACCTTGAGGCTCAAGCCCGCCCTCATGAGGAATACCGCCGCCATCATCGTCGCGATCGTCACGGCGCCGAAGGTGAGGCTCACCAGGGCAACGCCCGCAACGCTCTTGCGGGCGGCGGGATAGATGAGAAGGGGTATCAGGGGTTCGCAGGGGCCGAAGACGAATATTATGAAAAGCACCCAGGGTGTGACCGTCTTTCCTTCGTCCTCATGGAAATGGGCATGGCTGCCGTGATGGGTGTGCTCGTGCTCGTGGATGTCTGAGGTGCCGTGGACATGCACGTGTTTGTGGGGTTTGTTCAGGATGGCCCTCCTTACACCCCACACGGTGTAGGCAAGGCCGAAGGCGATAAGGAGCCACGCGGCGATCGTCCCCCGCGTCGATTCTATGAGCTCAAGCCTCTCAAGCGCCACGCCGAGCGCCACGCCGACAAGCCCGAGCACGATGGAGCTGAGGATATGCCCCAACCCGCAGGCGAAGGTCACCAACGCGGTTTTCAGTGTCGACCATTTCCTCGACCAGGACAGCATCACAAAGGGCACATAGTGGTCAGGCCCGAAAAGGGTATGGAAGAACCCGATCGACACGGCGGCGATAAGAAGGGCGGATAGCTCAGGGGACATGGGGGGACTCAGGTGTGGTCTTAAAGGACGCTGCGAGAGCTATAGGACCTATAGGAGGGATAGGACCTATGGGACGTATGGGACAGATAGGACATATAGGACATATAGGACGCATGGCACCTGTTGTAGTTTCGTGTCATTATAATAACTTTGCGGCTGATTGTCCACATTGACAATCCCTTCCCGCCCCCCGCTTTTCTTTGAACCTTGAACCTTGAACCTTGAACCTTGAACCGCCTTTATTCTATCCCCACGTGTACCAGCTGCGGCCTGAGGGTCTTGACCAAGTCGTGGGGATCCATCGCTATGAGGTATCCGCGTCTGCCGCCGTTGATGTAGATCTTCGGCAGGGCGAGGATGGTCTCTTCCATGTAGACGGGCATGGCCTTCCTGGTGCCGAAGGGCGACGTGCCGCCGACCATGTAGCCCGAGTGCTTCTGAGCGGTCTCAGGCGTGCAGGGCCCGACCTTCTTCACGCCTATGACGCGAGCAAGCTCCTTCGTGGAGACCTCCCTGTCGCCGTGCATGAGGACGACAAGCGGCTTTCTGTCCTCGTCCTCCATGATGAGGGTCTTCACCACCATGTGCTCGTCGACGTGGTACTGCTTCGCGAACGTCTCCGTCCCACCGTGCTCCACGTACTGATAGGGATGTTCCGAGAACTCCACCTTCCTCTCCCGAAGGAACCGGACGGCAGGCGTCACATAGGTCTTATCTTTGCTCATCTTTCCTCGTTCCACAAAAAACGTTCAAGGATAAAGAAGGTTCAAGGGTTCCAGAGTTCAAAAGTTCAAGAGCAAAAGAAAAACAGGGCACCGGCGCCTTCGGCCGGTGTACGAATTGCGTTGACGGCCGACCCTCCTTCCCCATCGTTTTCTTGAACCCTTGAACCCTTGAACCCTTGAACCTTCTTTATCCTATCATCTGCACCGTCCCATCCGGTATGACGGCCGCCCGGACGGGCCTGTCTGCGAATTCCCTGTCGAGTTCACCAATGAGGGCGGAAAGGTCGTCGACCCAGGTGATGTCCTCCTCCTTCCCGAACCAGTAGGAGCCGGCGTGGTCCCTGTGACGGGAGTAAAGGAAGAGCCTTTTCACCCGTTCATGGAGCGGCCTTTCGCCCCTTCCGAGCCTGCCCCAGAGGTCCTTTCCGAACCTTCCCATGAGGTAGTGGATGACCTGCCCCTCCTCGATGTCGTTCAAGATGACAAGATAGCCGCCGTCGGGGGTAAGGATCTCTTCCGACGTGGAAGCGGCGATGACGGCCTCGTTGGCCTTGCCGAAGGTGTTGGCAAAGACGATGTCGTATCCTCCCCGGGGTTTCGTCGCGTAATGCCTGAGCGCCCCCTCTATCATGGCGGGATACAGGGAATCGGGATAGCCGGCGAAGACGCGGGTGGCGCGGGCGAAACTGTTCACGAGGACATCGATCTTGATGTCGAGCCGCGCCATCCTTCCCGCCTCGCGCATGTCCGAGAGGATGGCGTTGCAGGAATGGTTGCCGAGGCCCCAGCAGCTCTCCAGGTTCTGCTCAAGGAGGAGGCCGTGGTGGTACTCGATGGCGTCGATGTGGGCTATGCCGGGAAAGACTATCTTGTATCCGCCGCCAAAACCGCAGAACTGGTGGGGGATGAAGGACCCGATGCCTATCCTGAGGTCGCACGCGAGGTACTCCTTGTTGATAATAACGGGTGTCCCCAGGGCCGTCCTTCCCAGTGTCTCGCAATTCTCGTAACAGTTGTGGTTGTAGACGGGAAAGCGGTTCAGCACTTCGCTGCCGAGCTTCTTCCGGAAGTCGGCGTTGTTGTGGGGGGAGTGCGTGCCCAGGGCGCAGAGGAACCGGACCCGGCAGTCGTCGATGCCGGCGCTCGCAAAGGCCTCGAGGAGGACGGGGACGATCTCGTAGGTGCGTGTCGGCCGGGAAAGGTCATCGAAAAGGACACAGACCTCTCCGGCACCTTTCATGAGGGGCACGAGAGGCATGATGGCTGCCCTCAATTCCTCGCCGCCGATGGGCCGCGCCCCGTCACCCTCCATCGACAGAACGTCGACGTCCCAGCGGGGAGGGAGGTCCGCCTCGAGGGTGCGCTCACCGTTCCAGAGGCCGTGTGGCAGGGATATTCTCATAAATTTAAAACTTGTAATGATAACAATAACTAGGGTACAGTATACGTTATTAATGAAAAAACTGGTAATAAAAAAAGACAAAACGATACGGCAGAAGGTCTATCACCACATACGCGAGGAGATCCTCAAGGGCGCCATCGCCCCCAAGGAGAGGCTCATAGAGGCGAAGATCGCCGGGCAGATAGGCACGTCCCGGACTCCCGTGCGCGAAGCGCTCCACAACCTCGAACTCGAGAAGCTTGTCGTCTCCATCCCCCGGGTGGGCTACGTGGTCAGGGGCATGGACATGGAGGAAGTGGAGCAGATATGCGAGATCAGAGCGGCCATAGAAGGCCTTGCCATCGCGTGGGCCACGGCGAAGCAAAGGGAGAGGCTCATTCAGGCCCTCAAGAAGAACATCGAGAACCAGAAGAAACAGATATCGAAAGGCAATCTCAACGGCTACGTTGAGCTGGACGCGCAGTTCCATGACATCATAGCGCGCCTTGCCGGCAGCGACCGCCTGCTGGAGCTTACCCAGACGCTCCGCCGGCATATGCTGAGATACCGGATCCAGTGCATCTACATGACCGAGACGGCGGAGAGATCCATGCGCGGCCACGAACGGATCGTGGCCGCCATCGAAAGGGGGGACTCCCAGGAGATCGCCGTCGCGGTGAAAACACACCTCATCCAGGCGAGGGACGACATCCTTTACTATGTCTTTCGCGAACCTGAAGGCGACACCGGCCGATAGCCCCCGCAGCGGACTTTTGATTGACAAAAAGGGGTTTCTGTGCAAACCTCAGAATAACGCATAAAAACCAAACGGAGGTGCTGGTATGAAGAGGTATTCCTTCCTTGCGCTCGCGTCGGTGTTCCTCCTTTCCGTCCTGTGTGTATGTTCCGTATCCCAGGCGGCGAACACCATCAAAGTGGGCATCGTCGACACCTACACAGGACCCGCTACGACTTTCACCAACGACGTCCTCGACGGCTTCAAGCTCGCCGTTCAGAAGATAAACGCCTCCGGCGGCATCCTGGGGAAGAAGATCGAGTTCACCACGAGGGATGAGAAGTTCAAGCCCGACATCGGCCTTGCCATGGCCAAGGAACTTGTCCTCAAGGAAAAGGTCGATATCCTCATGGGCACCATCAACAGCGCCACGACGCTCGCCATCTCCGACTTCGTGAAGAAAGAGAAAGTGCCGTTTTTCGTAACCTTCGCGAAGAGCGACAAGATCGTCGCCGAGAAGGGACACCGCTACATCTTCAACATGAACGAGAACACCGAGATGGCAGGCAGGGCGGCCGCCATCGCGCTCGCGAAGAAGCCCTACGTCAAGTACTGGGTAGCCGGTGACGACTACGAATACGGCCACGCCATCGCCGAGGGCGTCTGGAACAACCTCAAGAAGCTCAAACCCTCCGTCCAGAAGGTTGGAGAGACGTGGTGGAAGGTCGGCGAGGCGGACTTCACCCCCTATATCACCCAGATACTTGCCGCGAAACCGGACTTCATCATCGTCGCCACGGGCGGCTCGGGCATGGTGAACTTCCAGAAGGCGGCGAAGGCCACGGGTCTTTCCCAGAAGGTCCCCTTCTACCAGCACACGGCAACGGAACTTTCCGTCCTCGCCCCCCAGGGCCAGAACGCCCCTGAAGGCGTCTACGGCACCGCGAACTACTTCTTCTACTATCCCGACACCGCGCAGAACAAGGCCTTTGTAGCCGATTTCAAGAAGGCTTACAACCGCAATCCCCGGATCGGGGCCCTTTACGGGTACATGACGGCGCAGTTCATCGCCGAGGGGTACAAGAAGGCCGGCAAGATGGACAAGGAGAAATTCGTCACGGCCCTGGAGGGCATGACCCTCGACAGCCCCGTCGGCAAGCTCGAGATCCGCAAGTGCGACCACCAGCTCCTGCTCCCCATGTATTTCGGCGTTACGAAGAAAGACCCGAAATATGAGTTCCTTACCGCCGGGAGCATCGAGACCATCCAGGGAAAGGACTACGTCCCGTCCTGCGAGGAGGTCCTGAAGCACCGCAAGAAATAGGGGGAAGGCGGAAGGACAATGGAGAGCATCCTTGGCTTCATAAGCCCGAAGATCTTGAGCCAGATACTCGTGGGTCTGTCACGCACGGTCATCCTCTTCATCGTCTCCTCGGGTCTGTCGCTCATCCTGGGAGTCCTCAGGATCCCCAACGTGGCGCACGGCTCGCTCTACATGATCGGCGCCTTTATGGCCTACACGGTGTCGCACCTCTTCGGAGGGGGCAACATGGGTTTCTGGATGGCCCTCGTGCTGGCCCCTCTCGGGGTGGCGGTGGTCAGTTTCGCCGCCGAGAGGTCCCTCTTTCAGTTCCTCTATGAGCGCGAACACCTGATGCTGCTCCTTCTCACCTTTGCCATGTCCCTCGTTTTCGGAGACCTTGTCAAGATGGTGTGGGGGGCCGAATACCGTTCGGTCCCCGTGCCCTCCGTCTTCCAGGGATACATAAACCTTTTCGGCGGGCTCCCCTTTCCCATCTACAGCTTTTTCCTCCTCGTCATGGGGCCCGTCATCGCCGTACTGCTGTGGCTCCTCACGAACAAGACGAAGATCGGCAAGATAGCGCGCGCAGCCGCCGTGGACAGGGAGATGGTGGGCGCCGTGGGCATAAATGTGAGCTGGGTCTTCGCGACCGTTTTCATCATCGGTTGTTTGCTGGCGGGTCTCGGCGGTGTTCTCGTCGCCCCCACGGTGAGCGTCACCCTGGGAATGGACCACACTCTCATCATCGAGGCCTTCCTCATTGTCATCATAGGGGGGCTCGGCAATGTCTGGGGCGCCCTTCTCGGCGCGCTCATCTTTGGCCTGACCCAGTCTCTCGGCATTCT
>JAAYAK010000256.1 GCA_012719415.1 Syntrophorhabdus sp. | reverse complement strand
GCCGGGATGACGGGACACCACGAACCGCCTCCAGAAATGACCTCATGAACAGACTGCCAAGCAGTAGAAGCGGCTCAAACTCTTTCTTTGGCTAGAAGTGCGGCGCCGAGGGCCGCTGTTATCTGGGGTATCTCCGGAACAATTACGTTTGTTCCCAGTTCGGCCGCTATGGCCTTCACGAGCCCGATATCCATGGCGCCGCCGCCCGTAACGGCGTAGTCGGGTACGAGTCCCACACGGACGGCCAGTGTGACTATCTTCGATGCCATGGCGTTGTGGATCCCGGCCAGGATATCGGCGGGGCTGGCGCCTTCCGATATGCGCGACACGGCCTCCGATTCGGCAAAGACCGCGCATCCCGTGGTGAATTCGACCGGTTTTTGCGCCTTCAGGGATAGCTCCCCGATGTCGCTCACATTAATGCGAAGGATACGGGCCGCGACCTGCAGGAACTTCCCGCTCCCGCCGGCGCATTTCTCGTTCATGATGAAGTTCGCTATCCTCCCTTCGTCATGGAGACGTATGGCGCGGGAGTACTGTGCCCCGATGTCGATGACCGTCCTCACCGAAGGAAAAAGATGGTGGACACCGATGGCATGACAGGAAAGGTCCGTGGAGGTCTCTCCGGCGATATCGACCATGTTGCAGCCATAGCCGGCTGCAACCGTCCGTACCATGTCGCTCAAGGTCAGTTTCGCCTTTTCGAGGGCGGCCTCAGCCACCGCCCTGCCCGCCTCACGGTAATCTCCGCCCGATGGTATGACGGCAAAGGAGCGGATCTCGTCTTCCTCGAGGACAACCGCCTTCGAATACCCTGAACCCACATCTATGCCAAGCACGTACGCCACGTATCGAATCCTTATTTGAAGAATGTCGCCTCTTCGAGCTTGTGTCCGCTGCGGGTCGGCTTCTGTCCCTCGGAGGTGTATCTCTCGAAGATATCCTTGCCCATGAGGGCGGCGCCCAGCGCCCCCGTTATGAGGGGCTCCGGCGGAACGAGAAGCTTCTGCCCGAACTTCGATTCCAGCGCCCTGACGAGACCGATGTTCTTCGCTCCTCCTCCCGTCACGGCAATATCCGGTTCCACGTTCAGCTTCTTGACGAGAGAGTAGACCCTGGTGGCCACCGCGTCGTGAATGCCGGCCATCAGGTTCGCGATCGGCTCTCCGCCTGCCAATCGGGATATGATCTCCTGCTCGGCGAACACGGTACAGGTGCTGCTGACGGCCGCTATCCTCTCAGCGGTCAGCGAGAGCTCTCCGATCTTTTCCAGGGGAACACCGAGAGAGTCAGCTATGATCTCAAGAAAACGCCCGGTACCGGCGGCACACTTGTCATTCATGACAAAGTTCATTACCTTGCCGTTCTGTATCTTGATGCCTTTGCTGTCCTGACCGCCGATATCGACGACGGTTTTAACAGAGGGGAGGAGGCTGTGCAAGCCTTTCGCGTGGCAGGTTATCTCGGTGATCTGTCGGTCTGCAAAGGGAACGTTTATCCTGCCGTATCCAGTAGCAACAATGTATGTCAGATCTTCGAAGGTGAGGCGCGCTTGACGCAGCGCCTCCTCCATCACTCTGTTTGCAAGCTTCCGGTGCTCAGGGCCCGTAGGCCCTATGAGCGACGCTTCTATCCTGTCGCCTACGATCACCACCTTCGTCATGGTGGAACCGATATCGACACCGGCAAAATGATCCATCTGGTACTGCTCCTGTCCGATCCTCGCGAAACCCTTAGGCTCTAGCCCTGTCTCTTCTTGTAGGCCGCGAGAGTCTCAATAAAGGCATCGATCCTGTTGTGCGTATCCGCCTCGTTGTAGGAGCTGATATCAACGATATCGCCCTCCATGATGAGGATGGGCATATCCTTGTAAACGTTCTTCAGCGTGACGGCCTGCTGCATGATGCCCGCGTGCCAGCTTCTGCATGAGAACGCCGAATGGAACACGGCGCCGTCGCACTTGTAATCCTCAATATACTCTATGATCCGCTCCACCTTCGGGGTCGAGCCCGGACGCTTTTTTGCCGCATCATACCAGTGCGTCCAGTACCGCACCCATCTCCAGGCAATGTGCTCCAGGGGATCGTTCGTTTTAGGCAGGTCAAGGCGCTCGACCTTCTCGCAGCCCCGGTAGGTCACTTCCACGGGGAAGACCACACCTTTGCTGTTGAAGTACTGGAAGTCTCCCAGGGCAAACCAGCTGGGCAGGCCGGCGGCCCATATGACACGGTATTTCTCGGGGTCGGCAACACCCACGCCGTTCGCGATCTTGTCTTCCAGTTCCGCCTTGAGATCAACGTAGAAGTCGTAGGCCTCCTGAGTGCCTAGATTGAACGTCAGGGGGACCATCGTGTTCATGGCGTCGCCGGTGTCCATCGGCGTCGGTATGTGTTTGCGCAGTTCGTAGGTGTCGATGAAAAGGTCCCATGTCTTGTCGGAAAGTTCGACGGTGGCCGCCAGACGGTCCCAGTCCATCTTTTTGCCTGTGATCTTCTCGCAGAACTTGACCGTCGCCCGGAGCTCCTCGGTGGCATACTTCACATAGATGGCTTCCTGATCGTGGTGATTCACATTCGGGTCCCACGGCGGGTAGTACATGTTCGTGACGAAAACGGGAACATCCCTCTGGTAATGCTGGGTCGCCTGGGGCCATTTGAACCGCGGGTCGCACAGAAGCTGGCCGTTGCCGAGGATCATGTCGGGTCTGCCCATGCCGCCCCAGGGGGCGCCTTCGGGCATCGCACCGCCCTGCTCTTCGCGTATCATGTCGAAACCGATGTTGCAGGTCGCGTAGGTGCAAAGGGACCGGGAGAAGTTGTCGGATTCCGCTTTCTGGAGATACTTTTCCGCGTCGCGTTTCGCCGCACAGACCCCGGAGAAGCTTTCCCCCCAAGCGGGGACGATGTCCATTGCCCGCATGATCTCATCCTGACCGTCGGCGATGAAGGCGGCGGCCACTTTCTTCCCTTCTTCCTTTGCCTTTAATGTTGCAGACAGGTTGCCCCGTACGAATTTCGGTATCTTAGCTGCCGTTGCTGTTGCAACTGCTCTTCCTTTTTTTTCTTCAGCCATGTGATTCTCCTCTCTCTCAGTTATGCGATCATCTCGAGGAACGCCTCGATCCTGGTCTTGACCCTAGCAAGGGAAGATGTGGAATACTCATCCTCCAGGTAGAGCACGGGCACTCCCGCCGCTTCGATGTAACTTTTGATAGCCGGTACTTCAAATCCATAGGGGTCGCAATACTTGTAGATGAAGAGGATGGCTCCGTCCACCTTGAACTCGTTCACGTACTTCTTCATGTGCCCGAAGCGTTCTTCGAGAATACCTTCGTAGGTATCCGCGGAGCCGACGAAGGTTGTCGGTATCTTCAGTTTTCTCAGATAACGCTCCGCGATTCCCTGGACCGGATCGGCCGTGGCGTCGACATCCTGCCAGTACATCTTTGCGCCCAGGGAAAGGTCGTCCATGACGAGACACGCTCCCGTCGACTCGATGGCATCGATGACCGCGATGTCGTCTATCTGGTCACCAATGATCATGATGCGTTTCCCCTTCGCATCTCCTGCAGGTTTACGTTCCTTCACCTCTTCTGTCACGGCCTTGATGAGCGCGCTTGACTCGTCCACGGGCAGGCTCATCGCCGCCACGAGGACCTTCATCATCTCGACCCCGGAAATGAGGGGAGGATTCGACTTCCTGAGATCGTAGAGCTCTCTCATGAGCCTTCTGTTCTCGTTGTGGGCCTTGACCGCGTTGGCGATGGCTTCGTCGGTGATCTTCGTGCCCGTGAACTTCTCCAGCGTGGTGATGAAGATCCGCAGGATCTCTTTCATGAACGTGATCGACGGATCGTCCGTCACGTGGGGAACATTGAGAAAATGCCAGTAGGGAAGCTTCAGGGTGTAGCTCCACGTCTCGTTGGTCCTGTCGATGGAATCACACTGGTGAGGAAGAACCATGCCGTCGAGAAAATCATACTTGCCCTTGACCGCGGCATCAAAGACATTCCGCACGAAGGGACAGACGATGGACTCCATGTACGCGTCACCCTTCGAGATCGCTTCGGAAACGTTGCCTTTGAGCCTGATGGGGACGACACCCGCCGCCGTCATGATCTCCACCGGGCCCAGGGCGGTCAAATACCCGATGACCTTCTTCCCCGAGGCTTTCAGCTCTCTCGCTCTGGACCCGTACTGGGTATAGAGCTTTTCGGCGGCTGCTAAACCATTACCGTCTCGTAATTCTGTCATCTTCACTCCTTATTCACCCCGGCGCTGTAGTACTGATGCGGGGTCTAGTGTGTATGGGATTGCCAAGCAAGGCTTCGTAGGGTGGGCCAATCTTGGCACACAATTCTAACGGAACGGGCTGCCTTTGTCAACGAATTATGTGAAGCTTTTCACACAATCAGGCGCAGGGCACGCTGCGGTGGACAACATCGCCCTCTTCCCGGACAAGTGTGACGATAATCTTCTTCTTCCTGTCCACGTCAAAGTCGATCACATGCTTATCATGAGGCATGCAACCGAAGATCTCCACGATGCCCTTTTCCTGGATGCCAAGAGCGGACTCCGGCTGAACCATCGGTGTCCCTCTTCTCACATCGAGTTTGATAACCCGTTTGTAATCCACAGGGATGCAGCCGAAGACCTCGATCAGTGTTTTTTCCAGCTCTCTGAACTTCAGGTTTGTGACTGTTTGAAGTGACCACGCTCTTGCCATGACATCCTCCTGCCAGCTCGAAACGTATATCCAAACATGCCGAAAAGCTACCTTCCTCAACTTCCGGCTCTGCTGCCCCACGTAACCCGGGCATCTCAGAACCGACACCTTTTGCATACAATGAAGCAAAGGATGTGCCAGAGGTGATTATTGAATATTATCCAACATATACATCAATCAGGGGTACCGTATCCTATCGCATACGACAGAACAATCCTGACACATGTGTCAGCAATTGTCCATTTCTGTAATATATGTCAGTGTCTGATCGACACCGTCGGTGTTCCGATGAATCTCTTGAAAAAGAACGGTCGGTACACTATAATCGTTGCACAGGAACGAGATGATTTCGGGTCGCTGCTGTTAATTTTCATTCACTATGGATCGATACGATTGCGTGATCGTTGGCGCCGGACCGGGCGGGGCAACATTTGCCCGGAAGAGCGCGCTCGAGGGATTCAAGACCCTCCTCATCGAAAAGGAATCCTTTCCCAGGAGCAAGGTATGCGGAGGCGGCGTCACCCCGGCCGTACGGCATCTTTTGGACTTCGATCATCACGACGTGGTTGAACGGACGGTCAGGGGTATCACCTTCCTTACCCGCGATGAACCTCAGAACTGTACCTGGTATCCCGATGACATGGCAGTCGATATGGTGTCGCGCAGGGAATTCGACCATCATCTCGTCAAGCAGGCGGTCAACGCCGGAGCGGTCTTCGCCGAGAGAACAAAGGTCATCTCCGTGCGGGAGTCAACGAGGAGCGTGACCATCGTCACCGACGGGGGTGATGAGATCTCCGCTTCCGTCGTCGTCGGCGCTGATGGCGCGCGAAGCGTGGTGGCTGCCAGTACCGGTCTTGGGAGAGGCTACGGCGGCATCGCCCTCGAGGCGGAGATCTATCCCCGCGACAGGAACGTTCTCGACGAGCACGGCGACAGGGCGGTCTTCGGGTTCGGCTTCATACCCAGGGGATATGGCTGGATCTTTCCGAAGAAAGACCACTTCTCCGTGGGCATAGGCACCACACGGGAAAGCATGCCCGGATTGGTCTCCCTGTACCGCCGGTTCAGGGCTCGCTTCGATTTTTTGAACGAGGCCGACGAGGGCGAGCGCAGGGGTTGGTTCATACCATTCTGTAAGGACTCGGGACCCATAAACACACACAGGACATGTCTTGTAGGCGATTCTGCCCGCCTCGTGGACCCTTTCAGCGGGGAAGGGATATACTACGCCGTACTCAGCGCGGCCATTGCCGCCGAGACCGTCTTTCAGGAACTGCGGGAAAAAGGCCGCCTGTCCCAGAGGTACACAAAGGAAGTGAGGAAACGCATCACGAAGGACTACGGCTACGCACGATGGTGCTTTGACATCTTCTACGCGTCGCCGTCCTTCTTCTATAAGAAGCCCAGGGTCATTCGTGCCCTCACACGTCTCTCCAACAAGGAGATCCGCTACCGCGACATCTTCAGGGAACTGCGCAGGGGGTAGAACGTTCCCCGTTCCACGGCCCACGCTCAAAGGCCGGATGGAACGACATTCCCCGTCCCCTGAAGCCTCTGAAGTCTTACGCCTTTCGGCGTCATTCCCCGGCGGGGAAAAGAACCTGGAAGGTCCTCCCCTTGCCCGGGACGCTGTCCACGAAGATGGCGCCCTTGTGGGACCGCACTATCCCCAGTATCGCCGGCAGGCCGAGGCCCCTGCCCAGGAATCTCGTCGTGTAGAAGGGCTCGAAGAGGTGTTTCCTGTCGACCTCATCAATGCCGCAGCCCGTATCGGCCACCTCGAGGAAGACAAAGCGTCCCGGCACGCACTGACTGTCCTCTGCCGCACTTGCACTCAAACGCTTCTCGTCGCACTCCTCAACGCCGGTCCTCGCGGTGATGGACCCCTTCTCCGGCCCTATGGCCTCGAGGGAATTCGTGATAAGGTTGATGACTATCTGCTGGATCTGATTCGCGTCGGCGTTGACCCCGGGCAGGTCCACGGCCACGTCGAGACGGACCTCGACATTATCCCCGATGGATGCACCGCAAAGGGCCAGGCTTGTTTGCGTGATCGCAGTGAGATCCACTTTCCTCTTCACGGAAATGACGGATTTGCCCGCGTAGGCCAGCATCTTCGCGGTGAGATGGGCAGCCTTCTTCGATGCGTCAAGGGCCCCGTCGATATAGGAGATCGTGACGGGGAGCCCCTTTTCCGCCTCCACCTGAACGATCTCCAGACCTGCCTGGATCACGGTCAGAATGTTGTTGAATTCGTGGGCCAACCCTCCCGCCAGCACCCCGAGACTCTCCAGTTTCTGTGAGCGAAGGACCCTCTTTTCCATTTCCAGCCGTTCCTTTTCGGCCGCTCGCTGCGCGCTGATGTCCCGAACCGACACCTGGAGGACCTCTTTTCCCTGATAGGTCATTTTCGAGAGCAGGACGTGGGAGGGAAACTCCGTCCCGTCGGTCCTCTTGCTGGTCCACTCGAAGAAGTGCGATCCCCTCTCGAGGGCCATATCCGCCATTTCCATCGCCTTGACCGAGGACAGGGAACCGTCGGACTGATACTTCGGCGAACCATCGGCAACGGTCCGTCCCATGAACTCTTTCCTGCCGGGAAAACCAAACATCCGCATCGCCGCGGGGTTGACATCGATGGGGGTCAGGTCGGTCGAAAGAATGAACAGGGCGTCACCGGAGGTGTCAAAAAGGGTTCTGTAGCGTTCCTCGCTCTCCCTGAGAGACTCTTCCGCCTCCTTTCGCTTCTCCTCTTCCGCCAGGATCCTCCACGCCCGCGCACCGAAGTAGGACGAGGGAATGCCGAAAACGATAAGGATCCCGAAGATAACGAGCAGTCTCGTCCTGAACCTCGCCACCGCTCCGACTACTTCCCTGTCGGGCGTCGCCACCACGATGGACCAATATGTGTTGACCACGTTGATGGGGAGATACACGGCATGTTTCACCTCTGTCGTCACCCTTTTATCCCGGATCATATCGTACCGGTATGTGGTCGTTCCCTGTCCGCCCCTTGTCATCTCCCGTGCCATGGTGATAATGGAGGGGAAATCTTTGCAGTTCTCGAACACGGATCTTCCGATGTGGCCCGGGACCGGGCAGTAGAGTTCCACCCCCTCCTTCGAGACAAGCCAGGCATAGCCCGAATCGCCTATTCGTATGCCTTCGAGATAG
>JAAYAK010000255.1 GCA_012719415.1 Syntrophorhabdus sp. | reverse complement strand
CGATCCTCGGCGATCTCGCGCAGACTTCGGCGAAACTCTTCGTCGTCGGCGACCCGAAGCAGTCCATCTACCTCTTCCGGGACGCCGACGTCACGCAGTTTAAGCGCACCCGCGACCTGATCGAGCGGGATCTCGGCGGGGAAGCCGTCCCGCTCGACGTCAACTTCCGGAGCACGCCCGTCATCGTCGGGTTCGTCAACGCCATCTTCGGGGCGCTGATGGCGGAGTCTGCACGACCCTGGGAGTTCCGGTACGAACCGCTGGAGGCGTGCCGGAAGGGCGACGCCGGCTCGGTCGAGCTCCTTCTCGTCGCGAAGGCCGACGACCGGCAGTCCGGCCGGCGTGCCGAGGCGGAGATGGTCGCCCGGAAGATCCAGAACCTCATCGAGCACGAGAAGCGGCGCGTCTACTGGGACCGGGAAGGAAAACACCTCGACGAACCCCGGCCAGCGGATTACCGGGACGTGGCCATCCTTATCGAGCGGCGAACGAACCTTGCCGCTTACGAGTGGGCGCTCGTCCGCTACGGCATTCCTTACCACGTCCACGCGGGTATCGGGTTCTACGAGCGGCAGGAGGTCTACGACCTCTACAACATCCTCCGCTTCCTGGAGAACGAGCGGGACGACGTCGCCCTCTACGGGCTGCTCCGGTCGCCCTACTTCGGGCTCTCCGACACCCGGCTCTACACCGTCGCCCGGTCCGGCTCCCCGGAGAACTCTCTCTGGGAGCGGCTGGAGCGCTTCGCGTCCGATCCGGAGATCACGGCGGCGGTGCAGCTGCTCAGGTCGTGGCTCCTGCACGCTCGCCGGGTCTCTCCCGCCGACCTCCTCGCCCGGATCGTCTCCGAGTCGGGGATCTCCGTCGTCCTCGGTGGAATGCCGGGCGGCGAACAGGCGGCCGCGAATGTCGAGAAGGCGGTTGCCCTCGCCCGGAGGATGGAGGCGAACGGCTCCGGCACGCTCGCCGGGGTCGTCCGGGAGCTCGGGACCTGCATCGACGACGGCGAGCGGGAAGGCGATGCACTGCTCGACCTGACGACCGCGAACGCGGTCTCGATCATGACGGTCCACGCCTCGAAGGGGCTCGAGTTCCCGATCGTCGTTGTCCCCGACCTCGGCGAGCCGCCCCGGGCTCGCGGTGGCACTGTCATGGTGGAGGACGGGTTCCGAATCGGTGTCACGATCCCGAATCCGGCAAACGATCATGAACGCGAGGAGGCGCCGCTCCTGAAAGTCCTCAAGCGGGAGTACCGGCAGAAGGAGAGGGCCGAACAGAAACGCCTCTTCTACGTCGCCGTGACGCGGGCAAAGGACCACCTGGTCCTCTGCGGCGATCTGCCGGCCGGGGTCCCGGAGACCCTGGAGGATGCGAAGAACCGGATGGGCTGGCTCGCCCGCTGCATCGGGCTCTGCGATGACGTTTACGTGCGGGGAGCGGCCGAGATTCCCGGCGAAGAGTCCCCGCTCTGCATCCCTCTCGTTACAGATCCCGCAGCAATATACGCAGAACCCCGCCAGACCGGGGCCATGCGCCTTTCCCTGCCGGACAATGGGGCCGGGGTGTCGGAGGGCGTGCCTCCTATCCTGGTCGACGAAGAGGAGCACGTGTACTCCGCGAGCGAGATCCGGCAGTACCTCCGCTGCCCGCTCGCGTACGAGCGCAGATTTCGGCTTAATATTATGACGCAGCCGATTCGTGAGGTATCCGGGGCGATGGATGCAACGACGCGGGGGCTGATCGTCCACGAGATCTTCCGTGGCAGGGATCCCGGGGCCGTGCTCCGGCGCTACGGTGTCGAGGATGCCGGTATCGTGGATGAATACCAGGCGCTCTATGACCGCTTCTGTGCGGCGGAGGTGATGCAGGGGGTCACGGACGACTGCTGCGAGGTGCCGTTCCGGGCGAGCATCGGCGGTGCGAAGTTCAAAGGCGCCATCGACCGGCTCGTCCGGCGGCCGGACGGCACCTGGGTGCTCATCGACTACAAGACGGGCGCCGCCGGTGTGGAGGATATCCCGGCAAAAGTCGAGGATTACGCGGTCCAGGTAACCATCTACCGGCTCGCCGCCGAGCAGATTCTGGGTGAGGCAGTCGAACCTTTCCTTTACTTCGTCGATAGCGACCGCTGGGTGGAAGTCAGGGGAGACGAACAGAGGGTTCCGGGTGAGATTCGTGATGCGGTTGCCGGCATCGAGCTGCGGCTGTTCCGGATGCCGGAGTGCGAAGGGTGCAACGGCAGAAATGGATGCCGGAGACCGGGCCGTGGAGAATGAACTGTATGACGGACATCAAGGACTCCTGATTGGCTGGTCCTCCCGGGACCTTCCGGCAGGAAGTGTCGAAGGCCGTTCTGTCTAGGGGCGACTCCTGATAATTCTGGATGTGATGCCCCCTCTGGCCCCTCTGCAAGTTCGGGTGCGGCCGCAGGAAGCCTGAACCCAGATTCTGCCCACTCCCGGGGGTGCGAGCCGGGTTCGTTCTGCACGAACGTCACCCTCACCCGCTCCTCCGCACCGCAAACGCCCCCGTGAACGGCCTTGTCCCCTTCAAGAAATCGGCCGTTCGCGCGAGGGCGCTTTTCGCCCCCCGCTCCTGCCGGTGCATCAGGTAGAAGAGGTTCAGGAAGAAGATCGCGCTGTCGGCGAAGAGCACATCCTTCTTCGGGCCGACGACCAGTCGTGCGCCTGTTTGCTGCATGAACCTATCGGTAAACGCAACCTTTCCAAGCGAGCAGGCCGAGAGCCCCACGAGTTCCGCGCTCGCAAAACAACCCTCCGGGAACTCTTCGGGGTAGACCCGCGCCCGGGGGAGCCGGAGGTACGCCTCGCCCTTCTGTACCTCCCCGTGGGAGGAGATGTAGACGTGCTCGTAGCAGAGGTCACCCGAGAGCAGGTCCAGGAGGTCGGACTTCCGGGAGATCTCGTGGTAGTCGACCGGGTGGTCGATCATCCGGAGGAACTCGTTGAGCACGTAGCCGTCGCGGTAGCCGCTGTTGTAGTCGGCCTTCTTCGTGCAGCACTCGAGGATCAGCATCGCCATCGCCGTCACTTCCCCGCCGCGTCGAGCACCTTCTGCATCCTGTCGCGGATGACATAGTGCAGGTCGGTCACCGTCCTCCAGACGTACCAGACCGGGGCGTATCCGGCGCGGAGCACTCCCGGGTCCTGCCGCAGCCGCTCGACCAGCGTCGGGAAGTCCGGGCAGACCCCGAAGGTCCGGTAGAGGCCGGCGACGGCGCCGTACACCTCGCTCACCGTGGCGGGCGGGATGGCGAGGCAGAGGCCGTACTCGACCTCTTCGAGGAAGGGGAAGACGGCGTAGATCGCCGGGTCCTGCGGCACCTCCTCCACGGCCTCGCCCCGGAAGAGCGCGACGAGCCGGTCCCGCCGGGAGGGGCGACGGCCCGGCCGCGGAAACCTCCCGGTGAGGGCCGGCCCCGTGTACCACTCGGCCGCGCAGATGGCCTGGGCGTGGCGTTCCGGAGAGAGGGGACACCCCCCGTTGACCTCCTCCACGGCCTCGAAGACCACCTCCGGCGTCACCCACCCCTGCCGCCGGCCGAGGGCGGCGCAGACCTCCGCGTAGAGCTCGCGTATCCTCTCTTTCTCCGCCTTGCCGCCGTCGACGACGAACCCGTCCTCCACCATCGCGGACCAGAGAGCGGAGAACTCCCGTTCGTCTCCTTCTGCCGTCTCTTCCTCCTCAAAGTAGGACGGTCTCTTCCCGAAGCGCCGCCTCACCGGTCCCACCCCCGCTCCGGTCCGGCAAGATCCTCCGCCTCCGGCCGGGCGCGGGGGTCGCTGCCCGGGTGCATGGCGACGGTAAAGCCGGCAGCTTCCCGCCGGAGCTCGAGCAGCCCCGGCCGAAGGGGACGGAACCCGGCCTTTGTGTGCAGGAAGGAGCCTTTCTGCCAGCAGCGATACCCGCTGCGCTCGAAGCGAAGGCAGCAGCCGGAATCCACCATGACCGGGATGACCCTCACGAACGGCATCTCTTCCCCGAACCCGAAGCGGAAGAGGGTGTAAGTGGGCCGGCCGGGCGGGGGTTCCAGGACCGCGCCATGGACGCTCCGCTTCCGTTCCTCCTCGCTCGAACCCGGGATTTTCAGGACCCCGGCGCTCTCGAACGCCACGGCACGCTCGCGGAGGGCGGGATACGCCGCGAGCGTCTCCTCGAGATCCGCGTATACCGTCACGTCCGGGGAGATCCCGATCCCCGGTTCGTCCCGCCGCCAGAAGACGACGGCGTGCAGGTCTCCCCCCTCCGGCCGGAGCCGGGTGTAGACCCGCTCGTTCAGGGAGAGCCGGATCGCATCCGTCGGTTCGTCGGTGGTCACAAAGGGGATGATGTCCACCCGGGTGCCGCCGTAGCAGGGGAGCCGGAGGACGTAGCCGAGGGGGCCGATGAACCAGGGCTCTCCGCCGGGTGCAGGATCGCCGGTCATGCCACCCGGCCCCCTGTAAGGGGTGTGACATCCTGGTGGTACTTCACCAGCGGGGCCTCAAGGTCCGGGTGCTCCCGGACCAGGGCATCGAGCGTCGCGTAGTCGGCAGAGAGGCTTTCTGCGTCCGCGTCGTCCCCGGTCCAGAAGAGCAGGGTGTAGGTGCCCCTGTCGGCCCCGTCCGGTGCCGGGAAGCAGCGGCGGACCAGCAGGCACTGGCCGTCACCCTTCAGCGGGAGGACGGTCGCCCGGGGGTCGTTGATGCGGTGGCAGTTGCCGAAGTTTGCCGGGACCATCTGCTTCCGTTCGAGGCGCACCACGAGCGACTGCCTCAGCCCGCGGTCGAGGGCCGGCCGGATCTCCGGGTGCGCGAACGCGAGGCCGGCGACGGTGCCGGCGACGTACAGCGCGGGGGTCGCCCCCGGCCGGAACTCGAGGAGCCCGACAGGGAGGGTGAGATGGTCGTAGAGCGGTTTTCTCATCCAGCCGTGCCTCCGGATCAGGAAGCAGCACTTCTCCCGGAGTTCGATGGGCATGAGGTCGATGATCGGCCGGCTCTCGTCCCGCCAGTGCTGGTAGACGTCGTGGGCGGCGCAGCAGGCCTGGAGGCTCCAGCCGGGAGTTGTTTCGCGGGGGAGGCAGGGGTAGGCGGCAAGGAGGGCGGCCTCGTCGGGGAAGGCCTCGAGGTGCGGCCAGGGGAGGCCGCCGCGGCCGGGGGTCCAGGAGAGAACGGTGTGGCAGGTGCCTTCGGCGCACTCGATCCTCTGGTAGAGCCGCTCGTCCCCTCCCTCCGGCGCGAAGAAGGGGATGGCGACCGCGTTGTGGTTGATGCCCTGATAGTTGTAGACCTGCGATTCAAAGACGGATCCTTCGGTAGTGATGTCGATTTTCTCCATGATTGCTCACCTTAATGCTGTTTTACCGATTTTCGTGCAACGGTACCGTGACCCCGGTCAGGGGTATTCTTCGGTCTTTTCCCGGGGTGCAGTTCGCAGCCCCGATCCGGGTGGAGACCCACCCTCCGGTAGTCAGATGGCATGCATTCAACTCATCTCCTCTCTATGGCGCCTGGAAGGCCAGTCGGTGCCGGGACCGGCTCAGGTCCGGATCACGCCCAGCACGTCCTCGATCCTTCGCTCCAGGTCCGTTTCGACCGCCCGGCGCTCCTTCTCGACCTTCCTGAGCCGTTCGAGTTCGGCTCTCAGGTCGATCGGCTCGACCACCAGCGGGACATAGAAGGTGACCTCGAGTTCGGGGCCGGCCGCGTCGTCCCGCCGGATATCTGCAAGGGGGACCGCACGGGCAAACCGGGCGATACTCTCTCCCTTCCAGTCCTCGCTCCCGCTCAGGAACGCTTCATAGATCTCGCCCACCTCTCGCGAAACCCCGGCATCGAGGCTCCTCGATCTGTCGGCCGCAAAGTACGCCGCCAGGTCGACGAACAGGATCTCTCTGTCCAGACCGGAAGCCCTGTCTCCACGGAGGGCGAGGAGATCGACGTCGTGGAGAACTCTTGGGAACTGGCTGGCCGGCAGGCGTATCATCGCTGCAAGAGCCCCGGAGTCCGCGAGGAACTTCTTGAGGTCCGCGGCCTTCGCCAGGTGGTTGTTCGGTACCAGTATCACAAGAGTCTTGCTCCCGGCGAGGTTCGAGAGGAGCCCCTGCACTTTTGGGGCCCACTCTCTGCGTGGATCTCTCGCCGGCACTTCAGTGAGGTCGCTGACGACCACGTCCGCCGGGGGAGCCGGCGTCGTGTGGTACTCGTCCACCGGGGGGGCCGGATCGATCTGGATATCAGGGACCCCGGATGCGCGCAGGACCAGTGCAGCAACCTTCCAGGCCTCCGGGCCGGCAGCGTCATCGTAGTATGACCAACCGCGAACATGCACCGATTCCTCCCCGGCGCGGAGTGCGCTCCAGAGCAGGACCAGGCCCCCCCGGGCTGCGGGATCGAAGAGCGTCGCCCCGGCTGGAGGGCGGGCAATCTCTGCCATGAGCTCCGCGACCGGGCCCGGTGTCTGGTAACCCTCGATCGCCCGGATGGCAAACGCCTCTGCTATCGCCTGGATCAACTGCATCTCCCACTTTGCAATCCTGTCGAAGATCGATACGAGTTTCCGGACGTTATCGGGGTTCAGTCCGGCGAACGACTCGTAATCGAGCGGCACGCCGGCCGCATCGGAGGCACGCTGCAGCGCATCCGCGACCGCGAGGGAATCCGCCTCCCCGGACGCACGCTTCACCCGGCTCCAGTCTTTCGTCTTCACGACGGCGAGGAGTGAGAGGCAGCACCGGGCTGCCGTCCCGGGGGAGACATCCTCTCTCCGCAGTTCCTGTAGAGCCTTTGCGGCGAACCTCTCCTCCTCGGACTTTCCCGGAGCCATTACAGGACCCCCTCCTCTGCCCTGCGGACGATCTCGTTGAGGATGCGCGTCCTTGCGTCACGCTCCTCTGCGAGTTTCCGCTCGTGTTCATAGAAACTCTGATAGAGGGCATAGATCTCGCCCCGCGCTTCTGGCGGCGGTAGCGCGATCTCCATCTCTCCAAGGCCTTTGAGGGGGATCGACCGTGTCACCACGGACCCCACTGAGCGCTGAGCGAACTGGTGCTGGCCGTTGGGTGAGTTGAGGTACCAACAGGTGTAGTAGGGCGAGTACTCCGGCCGCAGCGTCACCGCGACGAGGTTTGGGCTGATGGTGCAGCCTTCGGCCCGCTCGTCGGCCACGGCACATCGGGGCGTCGAGCCAGCGACGATGATGACGAGATCGCCGGCGGCGACGGCCGGATCCCCGGGCTTCCGGGTTTCTTCCAGTCTCTCTCCCCGGGGTTCCGGGCAGTCCGTAGTGATCAGGCCAATCGGATCGCTGCTCAGGTCACCGATCCGGATCTGGCGCCGCGGCACCTCCTCTTCTCTGGAATACTCATCAGGACGGACCCGAATCCCTTTTCTGGGGCGTCCTACCCACATCTTTTCAAACGGCTGGCTCTCTTTCACCTTTGGCTCACCACAGCCTCCTTTGGCACAATAGTATATAAACTGTTCCAAACTTGTATACAAGTATACGTTTTTATGACTTGGGAAAGTTTCGAGAGAGGTAAGCTCCTGACATCTGCAGGACCGGGTGCGGTGACACTGATGAGGATTCTCTCAACCCCAAGCAGGTAAGTTGCAGCGCAGCGTGAGTCTTCAAATGATATACTCAAAAAGAGCAAACGATGGAGTATCTCTGGTACCAGAGATACTCCAGACAAAGTGTCGGTTAATCGCACCTCATGGAGCATGCAATAATAATCGAACTAATTGCACTGCGCTGCCCGATACAACCATCCTGCTGCCGGATACATTCACGCACAACCCGCAAGGTTCGGATTGTCTGGTATAAGCAAAGGTAGTCGCGGGATTTATGTTCTCGATATCCACCACATGCCAGGTTTACTGACGAATATGCTGGATGAGACAAACGAATATTGTATATATCGGCTTTGGCTCCGCTTCTTTGGGAGATCATGGGCGTTCCAAGATCAACTGAGATCTCTTCGATCTTCGCTTTAAAGGCCGGAGAACAGGTATCCCGATCAAGGTACCAACAAACAACATCCGAAGGTTCACCTTTGCCGCGGATTGTTATATGAACGCTATTTTGAACATTTCCGCTCTTATCTTCTGCCCGATCCATCATAATCGTCCATAAAGACGTGTCAAAGAATTCAGGATACTTGTTTAGCGCGTACTGGATTCCACCTCCTCCATTGCGCCCGGAAACGGAGAGATCATCGTCTGGATCTGTAATCTGTTCCTCCTGAACGGTGAACAAGACTTTGAAGTCAGGGTTCTGACAGGTGCTCATCAAGTGCAGAATTAGTGCAATTCCAGCCTTATCATCAAATCCAAGCACAAAATTTTGTTCTCCCCCGACAATCCCGTGATCACCAAGCGAGTCCGGGAACGTGTAGGTAGACAGTTGCTCACGGTTATTCCGATCCACGGTGTCCATGTGCGCCATAAGGACCGGCAACTTCTTTTTGCTGGCAAATGGACTCGATTCATCCAAATACGCCTTGGGGACGGCAAGAATGTTTCCAATCCCATTGGTAATGTCACAATCGGAAAATGCTCTCCACTCATGACATCTATCCTTGACAAAGTCCAGAATGGCTTTCGCAACTAGATCTTCGCTTCCTGATGGAGAGTAACATCGTATCAGCGGTTGCATGATCGACAGCAGTTCCTTCCCTATGATCTGGTATTCTTCTTGATCTTTTAGAAGCGCTACATCATCAAAACTCATACAAGACCTCCTGTAAGTTCAATTTGTTGGATTTGATAAATAGTTTCGGAAATAGAACTCATTTTAGCGAATTAAATCACGAGAAGGCAGTTATAATTGGTCAATAGGCCAATCCAATCAAAAATAGGGGGTTTTAATGGGCCGGCATGGTGCCTCCGGGAGTCCGTGTGCAGGCTCGTGCGCACCCTCGTGGCAAAAATGAAAACTGGAGGGACCTCACATATTCATCAGGAAGATCCGCGGATCTTGGGCTTTTTCTTCGGAGTCCCGGAAAGACTGCAATGTCCCGATGACCACGCTGATATTCTGAATGCTAGAAGCAAAATCCTTACCTACATCGGAGCCAAGCATACGCAAACTACTATCCAGGAGTTTTTCAATCCGCCTGAACTCCTCTTCGGAGAGGAGAATATCATACTCTCTCCCGAACCTTGCTTTATTCGCAATGAATGACAGGTATATTGTAGCGAGCATAACAAACTCCTGCGACACCACCCTCCTGCCGTATCCTCTCGTAGAGGAGAGCAACGGATTCGTCCGGGTTAACGATCTCAGATCGTATGTTATCCCACGCATCCCCTTCTCCTCCCATATTCTGCTAATATCACGATGTTCAAAGAAGTCGGCCAGAGTAAATGTTGTAAAGAGTATCAGGTCTCGCTGGCGATCGAAGTGATGGCTGATCAGGCATGGATTTACCTGATGCGCCCAGCAGATGAGATTGTCAAGTTCTACCCAGAGGGGATCGTTTGACGCCCCACCGTGGTCCAGCTGTCTACGGGAGGGAAGACCGGAGTACATGCTCCTCCAGTGCTCCAGCCGGGATACCGGAGACTCCTTGAATTCCGGAAGGACACTTTGCCGGATGAACGATCGCATGGCGCTCGTGGATGTGAATGTACAGATGTCGCTGATCGAGGGGATCCCACCCCAGATCATCCTGTAGTCCTTCCAGATCTCCTGGATAATACCCTCATCTACGTTAGGTTTCCAGAGCAGACCATTGTCGGATCCTCGTTCAGAGAGTATGTATCTCTTCTCTTCGAGCGGGTAGAGATGATTGTTCAATATTCCGGTGTGCTCTTTTATGTTCAATTTTCTTCCGCAAAAATCGTAGATATCATCTGTTCCTACACCATCCTCGTGGTCATAGATGTAGAAGAGGATCTTCCGCTTCGTACTGCCTTTCTTCTCTCCCCTCGCTCTCCCCCTCGGTCTTCTTGAGTTCATCAAATAAAGTAACTATGCCCGCTTTAATAAGCCGCGCGGTTTCGATTGAGAGACCGGCGCCTCTCACGCAAGGGATAGTAAAATGGGGCGCTTAATCGTCGGCATCAGGTGCTCCGGATGAATGGTATGCCGCTTAACCTCGTATCGGGGGAGGCCGCTCCATACAATTCCGGCTGTTCCACCACCCCGAAGAGGTGAGGGGCACCACACCCTGCAGAGACCAGACCGGGTTCAGTCGGACGGAGCCGGCCGGCGGAGCAGGCGCTCCGGGTGCTCGATGCATGCCTTCGCCAGCCGCAGCGCTCCGTATGTCTCATCGACCCGGATGTAGTCCAGGCAGGTGTGCGGGTTGTAGTAACCCGTCGAAATGTTGAGGGCCGGAATGTGCTCTGCGATGTAGTAGGTGTCGGCAATTGAGCCACCACAGGTCTTCCAGTAGTCCATACCCTCCTCCTCTCCCAGCGACATGAGGTTGGTGACGATGTGATCGGGGGCGCAGGTTCTGCCGTGGTAGGTGGGGATGATGTCCCCCCGCCCCCTGCGATCGAGGGTCAGTCCGAAGGCACAGTCTGCGTAGAAATCGGGTGGTACTTCCTGGACCCCCTGCTGGCCCTCCTCCTCCCGGACGGTTGCGAGGATCTTGAAGGGCAGGTCTGTTCCCCGGGCCAGAGTTAGTATGGTGCTGATCCCGGCCTTGTCATCACCTCCGATCTGGTAGCGGTCGCCGTCAGGGCTCTCAGCGAGAAAGATGCCCCGCTCCTCATCGTAGCGAAGATATTCCCCGATGTCCCGGTCATCTTCGGATTGACAGGTGTCCATATGAACATTTAGCAACGTATACCCGGCGGCCGGGCGTTCTCCCCGCACGGCCATGATATTCCCCATGCGGTCGGAGGTGACATTCCAGCCGCCGGCACGGAGGCGCCCGCGGACGTATGCACTCATGGCTGTCTCTTCGTACGTCGGGCTGTAGATCGGTAGGATCTCCTTGAGGTTGTCAATCAGAAGGAACCTGAGATCGGGCTTTTTTATCTGCGATACTGTGTAATTGTTGTCAATCTCGTGAACTACCATGTTAAAAACCTCTTTTTTAAAGTAGTCTTGATCAGAGGATTGTGAATCGGATCAGCGGCCCCCTTGCGCCCGGCCTTTGCCTGTGACGGAGAGCCCAGGTGCCGCCAGCAGGGTCACATCCGTGCTTGGCGTGTTGCCTGGCGGGTATTCCTTCATTTCCGCTGAGGTCTGGGTCCGGCGGCGTATCTGTCAGAAGGCCGAGATCCGATTGTTCTACGTGCAATTCATGCAGATCTGCAGTACTGTCGCTCCCTTCTTTCTTCACCCGGAAAGCCCCGGGCAGGTTGATGCAGGAAACCCCGTCCCTGGAGGCTTTGAGCATCTTTTTACTCCTGCACCACGGGTGAAGGCACCAGTAGATAGCGATCCTATGCCCGTTCAGGGAGAACACTTCACCCGGCATGTTCATCCTGAGGAATCTGGGGGGCGCTTCTACTGCGGTCGCTACACAGAGGTTGCCGGCTGGGGGGAAGCCGATTTTTTGCGCCGGGTAAATCGGCAGGGTCAGGTGGGCCTGTCGGGCCGGTTTTTCTCTTTGATCTCCCGAAGTTAACTGAAAAATCGCCCTGGAAAAGCGCTGAAACGGTGAATTAACCCGCTTTGCTTTGATGTTTCAGGTTTTTCCCGTGAGATGAGGGACGGGAGACGCATACCGGGGGCAGGCCATCAAGGTCGTCGACCGGTACCCGGCGTTCCGCCGGGAGGATGCGGTTGCCGGGCCGGATGCTCCGGGGCTGCCCTACCGGATCGTTTTGACGCCGGAGATCGAGCGGGTGAAGGCCGGCTCTCGCGACGGGGGTATGACCTTGATGTGTCGCGGTATGTCGTGGCGGAGCCGGTGAACCTCGAGGCGGAGTTTGAGAGGCTGGCCGGCTACGAGCGCCGGCGGGAGGAGCTTGGGCGGAAGATGGAGGAGCAGATGGGGAGGGTGCTGATGAATATGAGGGGTGGAGTAACTGCTTTAACAAATATCTGTATCTCCTCATGTGTTAGAGAGGTCGTCCTAACATTTTTCTGATCATGATAATGCATGCTAGCATATCAATCTCAGTTGTGGGAAGCCGATTTTTTGTGCTGGGCAAAAATACGGCCTAGAAAGATAAAATGGGAAACACAGACGACAGGTGAAATTGTGACTGGTCGGGATGGACAGTAGGCCTTGAGGGCCCTGTTATGAGCAGAATGCCCTTTATTGGGGCAAAAACTGAAATTCTAGGCCGAAGAGAGTTAGCAGTGCTTATCACGAGCATAACCTAGAAATGTGGGGCTGTTCCGGGCATTTAATGATTCAAATGCTTCTTCTTTAGAAACAGGCTCCCAAAATAGCCTTAACGTTTATTTCGAATCCATTAAATGGTCGAATGACTATTTCTCTTTATCTGAGAGGCGATACCGTGCCAAGAGGGAAAAAGAAAGCAGCAACCGCACCAACTACCGAAAGTTACCAGCACACGGAAGCCGGAGCCGTTATCCGGCCTGAAGTCGGTGTACAGGCTCAGTTCAAGAAAAAGAAATCTCCACAGACATATGACTACGATTCATCCCTTTCTCCACAGATGTGCTGGGATGATATTAATTCAGCACGCGACGTCGGTGAATGGCTCATCACAATGATTGATAAAGCTGCCTGCCTCCCACCGCCGCACCGTTTCTCTCAACCTGAAGTCTTCAAAGATAATAATGGAAAGGTCCTCATCAGTATCCAGAACCTTGATGATGCCCTAGAATACCTCAAAAAGATCAGCCAGCCCTTCCTGAACTGGTCCGGGAAAAGAGAGCATATCTCATTTGATGTCCCGACTCTTCCCCTCTTCATCCATGAACGTCTCTCGACAAAGGCCATTCTGGAAACGCTGAAGAGAAAGGAAAAGACGCAACAGAGCACCCTTGATGCGCTCTTTGGTGATCCAAGACATCCCATTACCGATCAGGTCCTCAAGGCGTATGAATATTCAGACGACTGGACAAATCGCCTCATTCTTGGAGATTCGTTAGTTGTAATGAATTCGCTCCTCCAGTACGAAGGCATGGGTGGGCAGGTCCAGATGATCTATATGGATCCGCCCTATGGTATCAAGTTTGGGTCGAATTTTCAACCATTTGTAAGGCCAAAAAACCGAGAAGTGCCCCATAATAGCGACGAAGATTTTACAAGAGAACCTGAGATGGTGAAAGCATATAGGGATACGTGGGAGCTTGGTCTACATTCTTACCTGACATACCTACGTGACAGAATTCTCCTTTCAAAATACTTACTCAGTGAAAGCGGCAGTATATTTGTTCAAATATCAAATGAAAACCTCCATCAAGTTCGAGATGTAATGGATGAAGTGTTTGGCAGCGAAAACTTCATTTGCATAATCGTTATGAAAAAAACAAGTGCCCCGACTGATAAGTATATTCCGAACATCTCTGATTTCATCATTTGGTACGCTAAGGATAAGCAAAAGACAAAGTATCATTCTCTATTCCTTGAGAAAGTGCCTGGAGAAGAAGGAACTTCGCAATATGTGTGGGCTGAACTTCCAGATGGAACCGAAAGGAGGCTGACCCGTTCAGAGTTTCTTGATCACTCTCTCCTCCCTCGTGATTCGAGGATTTTTGCTACAAGTGATGCCACCTCAAGTCATGAGTACAGCTTAGGGAAAGAACCCTTTGAGTTTAGGGGCATCCAGTATTCTCCCGGTAAACGATATTGGACAACCTCGCCTGAAGGGATGGGAAAAATAGCACAAAAGAATCGGTTCATTGTGTCAGGTAAAACCCTGTTCTACAAAAGATATTGGGACGATTTCCTATACTACCCACTACCGAATGTATGGACCGATACGAGTAGCAGTTTTAGTGAAAAAAATTACGTTGTTCAGACAATTCCCAAGCCCATCCAGAGGTGCCTATTAATGACCACAGACCCTGGGGATTTAGTACTTGATCCAACCTGTGGAGGGGGGACCACTGCATATGTGGCGGAGCAATGGGGCCGACGCTGGATTACAATTGATGTTAGTCGCGTCCCCCTCGCATTGACCCGGCAACGCCTTCTGACGGCAACATATCCGTATTACCTATTAAAAAATCCAGAAATTGGTCCTGCAGGAGGATTTGTTTACGAGAGAAAACAAAACCGAAAAGGGAAAGAGATTGGTGGAATTATTCCACACATTCGATTGAAAGATATCGCAAATGACCTGAAACCGAAAGAAGAGGTCCTCATAGATAAACCAGAGATTGATGGGAACATCATCCGGGTTACAGGCCCTTTCACTCTCGAGGCAACAATCCCGACACCTGTGGAGATTAAGGAGGAGGATGAAACATCCGAGAGAACACAGGAATACTCCTCGTTCATCGACCGAATGATCGAAGTGTTGCGCCGGTCTCCGGTACTACACCTCGATGGCAATCGTACCGTTGAACTGACAAATATCCGACCCCCGGCAAAGGCACTCTCGCTATCGGCGGAAGCGCTCGTCAAAAATGGCGATGAAAAACCGGTTGCCTTGGTGTTCGGGCCGGAAAATTCCTCGGTGAGTGAACGGCTTGTCTTTGAATCTGCCCGTGAAGCAAGAATAAAGGGGTATTCGCACCTCTATGTTGTTGGTGTCAACGCCCAGCCCAATGCCCGTCTGCTGATCGAACAGTGTAAAAACGTCGCCGGAATCCCTGCCACATATGTTGCGATCACCCCGGACATCATGATGGACGACCTGCTGAAACATATGCGGTCAAGCCAGATCTTCAGCGTTTGCGGCCTCCCGGATATCAAGATCACTGCAGTAAAAGATGGAAAGAAGAATTCGCAACGCTTTGAAGTTGAGCTCCTGGGGATGGACACCTTTGATCCCATCACAATGGAGACCCAACACATGGCTGGCGATGACGTTCCCGCCTGGTTCCTTGATACAGATTACAATAGTCGCTGCTTCCGGGTCTGTCAGGCGTTCTTCCCTCGCACAGGCGCCTGGACAAACCTGAGTAAATCGCTCGGCAGTACTTACGACGACTCGGTATGGGAGCACCTCGCTGGAGCGACCAGCGCCCCATTTTACGCCGGTGAAAACAACCAGATTGCTGTCAAGGTCATCGACGACCGCGGTAACGAGCTCATGGTGATAAAGCCTCTGAAGGGGAGCAGGAAATGACGGACTTCGAAGTTCCCGAACCAATCCTGAACTCTCCATACGAGGAGCCAAGGGAACATTGGCATATCGTTGAGGGTGAACTTCCGGAGAAACGAACCGGGCGGAGACCAGCGGGTTACTACTACCGTGATCCACGTGCTGATCAAGGGACGACGGAAGATGATGTCCGAGGGGTTTTCAGAGATCTCCCACAGATAAATCTTATCCGTGAGCGAGTGAAACAGTGGCAGGATCAGGGATATCCAGGAGTCACCCGTACAACAATTGATCTTCTGACCTACTGGCAGCGCGATGGCCGCGAAACCCGACTCTTCTTCGCCCAGCTTGAGGCAGCAAAAACCATCATTTTTCTCAAAGAGGCCCGGCAGGATTTTCTGCAGGGAGTAACCATTCCCATGGAAGACCTGACCGGTAACCAGATAGAGAATGGATACTCGGCATTTACAAGGTACGCTTGCAAGATGGCAACGGGATCTGGCAAGACAATGGTTATGGGAATGCTGATCGCCTGGAGCATTCTCAACAAAATTAACTCTCGCAACGACACCCGCTTTTCTGATGTCATTCTCGTTGTCTGCCCAAACATCACCATAAAAAGCCGACTTCAGGAACTCGACCCAAATAGAGACGATGCAAGCATCTACCGGGTTCGCGACCTCGTTCCGCCGCATCTGATGCCGACACTCCGTCAAGGGAAAGTCCTCATCACAAATTGGCATTATTTTGAACCGAAATCAATCACTGTTGCAGGCGATTCAGCACGGGTTGTTAAAGCCGGGGTGCCGGTTCGTGTCAAAGAAACTATAACTATCGGCCAAAAAACGACGACTGCACGGGGCAAGCGCTATATTACCCTCGAGGACTACCAGGTTCAGCGAGACGCCGGGCTCCTTTCCGTAATCAAAGAAGAAAAAGATCGGCAGGGAAACCTGACGAAGATCTTTGTTGAATCAATGAAGTACATCGAGAGTGAAAAAGCCCTTGTAAACCGCGTTCTCGGTCGGGAGATTGGAAACAAAGAGAGTATTCTTGTCATCAACGATGAAGCGCATCACGCGTACAGGATTTCGCAAGTCGAACCTGATGATGAGGACGCCCAGCAGACACTCATTGAAGATGATGGAGAGGAGGATGAGGATTTCACCAGGGAGGCGACGATCTGGATCGAGGGGCTGGATAAAATTAACAAATATAAAAAGATTAACTTCTGCATTGACCTATCAGCGACCCCCTACTACCTCAACAGCACCGGTCAGAAGGCTAACCAGATCTTTGAATGGGTCGTCAGCGATTTCGGGCTGACTGATGCGATCGAGTCCGGCCTTGTAAAAATCCCTCAGTTAGTCGTGAGAGACACAACCGGTGCGGAGATACCAAGTTACTTCAATGTCTGGCAGTGGATCTTGCCCAGGCTGACTCCAGCAGAACGTGGTGGGAGAAGGGCCAATCCCAGACCTGAAGCCATACTCAAATGGGCACATACTCCAATAGTTATGCTCGCCGGGCTCTGGAAAGATCTCAGTGTAGAATGGAAAGAGCAGAGAGGTGACCCGAGATCCCCGGTGTTTGTAATCGTCTGCAAAAACACTAATATATCGAAGGTGATCTATGAGTGGCTCGCAGAGAACCGCTGCCCTACTGGTATTCCTCCAGCACGTATCCCTGAACTCCTGAATACTGATACTGAACTAAATACAATAAGAGTAGATTCAAAGGTAGTTTCTGATACAGACTCCGATGCAGCAAAAAGTGATGAATCACACTGGATGAGATACACCCTTGATACCGTCGGAAAACTCGACTGGCCCCGGGACAAGCAGGAGCGACCAATTTATCCAGAAGGATTCGAGGAGCTCGCCAAGAAACTAAACCGCCCCCTGAACCCCCCCGGACGGGATGTAAAATGCATCATCAGCGTAAGCATGCTCACAGAGGGCTGGGACTGTAATACGGTCACCCACATCATCGGCCTCCGACCATTTATGTCTCAGCTTCTTTGTGAACAGGTCGTAGGCAGGGCACTTCGGCGGTCTGCCTATGATGCTGATGAAGATGGCAAGTTATCCGAAGAAATTGCCAAGGTATTTGGTGTGCCCTTTGAGATAATCCCGTTCAAAAAGACGGAAGGACCTACACCGAAACCGAAAAAAAGGCATTTCATACATGCCATTCCTCAGAAAGCACAATATGAGTTAAAATTCCCTAGGGTTATAGGGTACCGCCAGTCTGTACACAATCGGATAACAGTCGATTGGAATGCTATCGCACCGGTGAAACTTGATCCTATGAACATCCCCCCTGAGGTGGAGATAAAAGCATCGATGCTCCTCAACAGTGGCCGCCCCTCTCTATCAGGTCCAGGAAAACTGGAAAGAATCGATTTGAACCCGCTACGGCAAGGACGCAGACTGCAGGAATTAACCTTTGAAATTGCCAGGGACTTGACGCAAGAATATACATCCTACTCTGATAACCAGGTGCCCGCTCATGTACTATTCCCGCAAATATTGCAGATCGTACAGCGTTTCCTGTCAGAAAAAGTAAGGGTTATACCACCGGCAAACATTCTGGATGCATTTTGTTCTCCCTATTATGGCTGGATCATTGAACGGTTGCGTGAAGCCATCGAACCTGATACCTCCTTGGGTGAAGAACCAGAAAGACCAAGAGTTGAAAGGAACCGTGAAATGGGTTCCACAGCAGACATCGAGTTTTGGTCGTCTCGACCGGTTCACGAGGTTGTCCACTCTCATGTAAATTACGCTGTCATGGATACCAAGCGCTGGGAGCAATCAGCCGCTTACATTCTGGATACGCATCCGGGAGTTGAGGCATTTGTAAAAAATGCTGGTCTGGGATTTGGAATACCCTATGCGCACAATGGACAATCTCATGATTTTATTCCAGACTTTATCGCCAGATTAAGAACAGATCCCCCGATTAATCTCATTCTTGAGACAAAGGGATTTGATACTCTTGCTGAAACCAAACAGCAAGCCGCAGAAAGATGGATTAAAGCCGTTAATGCTGAAGGAAAGTATGGCAGATGGGTATTTAAAATGTCGAGAAATCTTGATGGGATTCGGAAGTACATCGATGACCTCGTTGATCAGAACTCATCAAACATACGCAATGAAAATGATGATCAGTGAAATGACAAGAGAGAAGGTTGAATGAGCCAAATGGAATTTCCATTTTTACACTGACCCAATCGACTCTTTCGATCTGCCAAACAGCGAGATCTTTGACTCTCAGCACTTGAACCGTTCTGGTGTCCTCACGCACCAGATTTATGGGGCGATCTACTGTCTCGATCGGCCTCACGAAATAGAAACCAGTGTCTCGATGCCCTCGTTATTGCCTTGCTCATCCCTCCATGGTTCTGAAGCATAAGATCATGAATTGACTCATAATGGGCTCATCTGTGTCTGTAGCGGCTTTCTGGAAGCAATAAACTGCCCTGGATATCTGAGATCTCTTCACATAGTCCTTTTCGGATTGACTCACGAGCATTGCCGGTCATCGCCATCGGCACTGGTGTCACCAGCAGCCTCATCGTGCGTAATACCGGCTCAATAAGCGCACACTTCTCGCGCCAATATTGTTTCATACTGACGCTCGGAGAACACTGCGGCTTCCAGACCCGGATACAGAAAATCGCCCTACCCCTGGGAAAACTTCAGAATAGTATAGTTGCCGGCCCGAGCACCTGATCAAATGAATTATATATAGCCGCATGTAATGTCCCGGATAGAACCATGGACCGGCTGATCAGAACCATCGTGCTCGATCACAAAAACAAGCGCATCCATCTCACCGAGATCGAGAGAGCCCTCAAAGAGCGCGGGATCAACCTGTTCGCCGATCAATCAAGGCATCACAGATTCATCGAAATGGTCGACACCTTCATCGCACGCGGCATCCTGGAGCCCCTGAAAGGCGCACGGCCGCTCCAGCAGTACGGGGGGCTCCCCGATCGATATACCATCCACCGGGACGTGGTCGCCGACGCCGGCACCCTCTCGCCGG
>JAAYAK010000254.1 GCA_012719415.1 Syntrophorhabdus sp. | reverse complement strand
CCCTCTCCTTTTCGTCGTTTTCTGAACTTCTAAAGGGTACTGCAGCTTCATTTGTGAAAATTTTTATAAACTTAATATTATCTTTCAGGCGGGAGCTATGTCAAGATAAAAAGTCTTGATATTAAGGGTGTTCCGGCTTTTCACAAGAGCCTGTCAACGGGAATCCAAAAATGGTGTTCTGTTGGCTTCGGAATGGGTAACGGGGAGCCTTTTTCGCTTGAAAAAAGCCGGGATATGGTTAATCATTGAAAAGACTGAAAGATCTCCCCGAAAGGTAGAGTACCGTGGAAATACAAGGACGTCTTCGTCTCACCATTCTTTGCGAAAATGTGGTTGCCAATCTGCGCGGTATAGGGGAACACGGTTTTGCCGTCTTTGTGGAAACGGAGACCGGAACCTATCTTTTCGATACCGGTGCCGGTATTGGCATCCTCAGAAACTCCCTCACCTTTTCGAGGGACCTGCGATCGGTTCAAAAGATCCTGTTAAGTCACGGCCACTACGATCACACCGGGGGAATGAGGGATGTTCTCGGCATGACGGGACCGGTAGAGGTCCACGGCCATCCCGCCATATTCGATGAGAAATATGCCGTGGAACGCGTGGGAGAGGACATGACGGTTCGTTTCATCGGCATGCGCGAAAGGAGAGAGTCCCTGGAGGCGAGCGGCGCGGATTTCCACCTGGCCTCCAGTTTCCGCGACATTGCGAAGGGGGTGTACCTCACCGGCGAGATACCGCGGCTTTCATCCTTCGAAACAGGTGACAAACGGCTTGCCGTCAAGAAGGGCGAGACTTATGATGTCGACACCGTGCCCGATGACGGAGCACTGGTCGTATCCACGGAAGGCGGACTCGTCGTCCTTCTCGGGTGTGCCCATGCGGGAACGGTGAACACCCTCGAACATGTTCGAAAACATCTTCCCGACCTGCCCATCCGGGCGGTCATCGGCGGCACCCACTGGGGCATACTCCCCGAGGAGGCCGTGGACCTGTCGATAAAGGCCCTCGTGGATATGGAGATCGGCACGGTCGGTGTTTGTCACTGCACCGGCATAGCCTACGCGGCCAGATTGATACGGGAGCTGGGCGAACGGGGTTTCTATGCCTCCGTGGGGACAGTGTTCGAGGTGTGACCGATGGTCTGCGGTACGAGCAAAGGGGCATACGAGCGGACGGGCACACGGGTAAGGACGCCCTGGTCTCAGGGAGCCGTCGGCATCGGGGACGGATGTTTCACCTCGTCATTACCGTCTTCTTATGCATGACGGTGAACTGGGCTGTAATGGATGCTGGTTAGATACATGATCAAGGAGGAATATATGCCGGTTGTTCTGGAGTCACTGAAGGACGATGTTTTTACCATCACGTTGAACAGACCCGATAGGAAGAACGCCATGGATTACGACCTTCTCAAGGGGCTTTACGAGGCGATGAAGAATGCCGCCCGCGAGAGCGCCCCCCTTGTCGTCATCAGGGGTTCGGGAGGGGCATTCTGCTCCGGTGGGGACATAATCGCCTTCAGAGAGGCCGGGGACGCCGAGGCGCTCATCGACGCCGAAGCGGCCGTCCTCAACGAGAGCATCAAACTGATCCGCAACATCCCCGCCATCGTCATTGCCGTCATCGAGGGTGTGGCCGTCGGGGCGGGGG
>JAAYAK010000253.1 GCA_012719415.1 Syntrophorhabdus sp. | reverse complement strand
GAAAATACATTCCCGACGAGCCCATCACCGACGCGCAGGGGAACGTGCGGTATCTCGAGACCATCAAGATCCCTTTCACGTTCTCCGGAACCGAGACCCCCGCCGTCCTGGGCGTGTCCGTGGACATAACGGAGCGCAAGGAGGCGGAGCGTGCCATCGCCCGGTCTGAAAAGGAGCTGAGGGCCATCATCGCCGCCTCGCCCATCGGCATCGGCCGGATCCGCGACAGGGTCATCGAGTGGGCGAATGCGGCAATGTGCAGCATCACCGGATACACGATGGACGAACTCACCCGGGGGAGCACCCGCATGCTCTACGAGCGGGAATCGGAATTCGAGCGGATGGGCAAGGTTCTCTATCGGGACTTTCAGGGAGAGACAAAATGGGTGACGAAGGACGGGCAGGTCCTCGACGTGCTTGTTCAGCTGTCGCCGATGGAAGGTGGGGCCTATATCTTCACCGCGACTGACATCACCCGGCTGAAGCGGGCAGAAAGCACGCTGAAATTCACCCAGTTCTCCGTCGACAACGCCGCGGACAGCATCTACTGGATCGACAGCACCGGGAGCATCGCTTACGTGAACGACAGCGCGTGCCTCTCGACGGGGTACGAGCGACATGAGCTTCTCTCCATGAAGATCCATGAGATCGAACCGGGCCATCCGGCCCAGGATTGGCCGCGGTACTGGCAAGGTATCGTCGAAAAAGGCTCCGACCAGTTTGAATCCCTGCACCGCAGGAAGGACGGGGCAACGTTTCCCGTCGAGGTGAGTATCAGTTACCTTCCCTACGATGAGTTCGAATACGTCTGCGCCTTTTCCCGGGACATCACCGAACGCAGAAAGGCCGAGGAGCGGCTGCGCCTCGATGAATCGCGGACGGAGGCCCTCCTCAGGATCAACCAGATGGGCAACCGGCCCCTGGAGGAGATAACCACCTTCACCCTTGAGGAATCGATCAGGCTCACGAAGAGCGCCATCGGTTATCTTGCCTTCCTCAACGAGGACGAATCGGTGCTCTCCATGCATTCCTGGTCAAGACAGGCCATGGAGGAGTGCCGCGTGCGGGACAAACCCTTATCATACCGGCTTCAGACAACGGGCATCTGGGGAGACCCCGTGCGCGAACGAAGACCGATCATCACCAATGACTACACCGCGCCGGGTGTGGGCCGGAGGGGCTGTCCCGAGGGCCACGTGGAGGTAAAGCGTCACCTTGGGGTCCCCATCTTCGACGGGGAAAGGATCGTCGCCGTTATCGGCGTCGGCAACAAGGAGGAGGAATACGGGGAAACCGATATCAACCAGGTGCAGCTCATGGCCCAGGGGATGGTCCGGCTTCTGAAAGAGAAGGCGGCCCGGGAGGCCCTGAGTGTCTCCGAGTCCAGGCTGAGGGCGGTCATCGACAGCGCCAGGGACGCCATCTTCATCAAGGACAGGGACCGCCGCTACATCGTCGCCAACAGGGCCATGTCGGAGCTTTTCGGCATTCCCATGGAGAAGATACTGGGCGCCACCGACCGGGACCTGTTCGCCGACGAGGCCGCCAACCACATAGAAAGGATGGATAACCGTGTGCTTCAGGGTGAGACGGTCGAGGAAGAAATGGCGCGGCCCGTGACAGCCGCCGTCTATGTCTTTCACACCATCAAGGTCCCCTTGAAGAACGAGCGGGGAGAGATAACGGGCCTGTGCGGCATTGCCCGCGACGTCACCGAGCGCAAGCATCTGGAGTCGCAGCTCCTGCAATCGCAGAAGATGGAGGCGGTGGGTACCCTCGCGGGAGGCGTGGCGCATGACTTCAACAACCTCCTGAGCGCCATCATGGGCTACGCGAGCCTCCTTCAGATGAAGATGGACAAGGACAACCCGTTGCACGGCTATGCCTCGCAGATACTCGTGTCCTCAGAAAAGGCCGCCAATCTCACCCAGAGCCTCCTTGCCTTCTCAAGGAAGCAGGTCATCAACCTCAAACCCGTGGTGATAAACGATACCGTGGAGAAGCTGCACCGTCTCCTCGAGCGGCTCATACCGGAGGACGTGGAGTTCAGGATACGGAAGACGTCCGAACGCCTCG
>JAAYAK010000252.1 GCA_012719415.1 Syntrophorhabdus sp. | reverse complement strand
GGTTTCCAAATCCCGTGCTTACGATCGGAAACTACGACGGAGTTCACGTCGGCCACAGGCGCATCATAAGGAAGGTGGTGGAGAAGGCCGCCGAGATATCGGGCACACCGATGCTCATGACCTTCTTCCCCCATCCCCACAGCGTTCTCAAACCCGATTCCTATATCCGGCTCATAACGCCCCCCTCGGTAAAGGAAAGGCTCGTAGCGTCGAGCGGTATCGAGGTGATGTTCCAGATACCCTTTGACGACCATCTGCGCTCCATTGCTCCCGAGACTTTCATCGACGATATTCTTGTGGAAAAGATCAGGGTCGCCGGTGTCATCGTGGGCTATGATTTCCACTTCGGAAAGGGCGGGGCAGGGGACGTCGAGATGCTCCGCGAGTTCGCCCGCAGGAGAGGTTTCTACTTCGACGTTGTCGAGGCCATCACCATTGACGGCGAGAAGATCGGGAGCAACCGGATACGGAGGCTCATCATGGAAGGGGATGTGAGGAAGGCCAACGAACTCCTTGACCGGCCACACATGATCGAGGGGATCGTTGTCCACGGCGTGAATCGAGGAAAGAACATGGGTTTCCCCACGATCAACTTTGAGACCGTCTTCGAGCTTATCCCCCATAACGGTGTATATATAACAGAGGTCGAATTCGACGGAAAGAAATGGCCGTCAGTGACGAACATCGGTTTCAACCCCACCTTCGACGGAAAGAAGCTCCTCGTCGAAACCCACATCCTGGGTTACAGCGGCGACCTCTACGGCCGCGACATCGTTATCTACTTCCACGACCGCATCAGGCAAGAGAAGAAGTTCAGCGACATGACCGAACTGAAGGCGCAGATAACGGCAGACGTCGAAACGGCAAGGCGATACTTTGAAGACGGTTCCAGGGAGTAAAGACCGTTTCAGGTTTCAGGTTTCAGGTTAAAAGCCAAAGAAGGAACACAGGCTTCGTAAGGGTTTCGATCCTGTCGGACAGGCCGAAGGTCTCTTGGCGCCTTTCTTTCCCTGTCATTTCGGTGACTGAGGACACAGTGACGAGGAAGAGGGATACCGCAATGATGGCCCATACGGTGTCCGGGAAGATCGGAACCTTTACATACAAATGCCGCCTTTGTCTTTTGCCTGAAACCTGAAACCTGAAACCTGAAACGGTCTTTACCTCGCCCCTATCATCACGTACACCCCCCCGATGATGGGGTCCGTGTCGTTCCTGTCGTGGAGGATCTGGATCATGTGGTCCTGGATCCTCACGTGTTTCGGGATGAGCTTCACGCCGCTCGCTGCGTAGACGTCCTCGGCTATGACCATGCCCGGTTTGAGCTCGTCAAGGGCGATCTTGCACTTGTTCGCGGCGAATTCGCGGTCATTCTCGACGATATACTCGGCAAGGGAGGACGCGACGGCAGGATCGAGTATGCGGTTTGCGGATTGCCTGATCTCGCGCAGGATATCGTCGCGGCCGTGCCCCGCTCGGCACAGGTCGCCCTGCATGACGATACCGCGCAGGACGCGCGCGCCGGAGGGTATCTCGTTGCCGATGAGGCCGTCGGGTGTGCCCGAGCCGTCGAAGTTCTCATACTGGTGGTAGATGGCATCGGCGGCTGTCTTGAATCCCGATATGGTGGATATGATGAGGGAGCCGATAACGGGGTGCTGGTTGTAGATGCTGCGGTCACTCATGGCCATGGCGCTCTTGCTCTTGTCGGCGATGGCGTCGGGCAGACCTATCTTGCCGATCTCGTGCAACTGGGCCCCGAAGAGGATCCTGGCTGTCTCTTCTTCGTCCGTTGCCATCTTTGCGCAGATGAAACGGGCTGCCTCCCTGGCGGCCTGGGCCCGGTCGGCGGCGCCCGGCACCCGCACGTCGATTATCTTGAGAAGTATCTGGGTGAGTTCCTTGAAATTCCGCTCCAGGGTCTGATTCACCTCAGCAAGCTTATCCTTTTCGTCGACAAGCTCATTCTGAAGCTGCTTGATCCTGAGGAATGCCCGGATCTTGCTTGTCAGGATGACGGGCGGGGTGGATTTTTCTATGTAGTCGTCCGCGCCGCACTCAAAGGCCTGGACCTTCAGTTTTTCATCCTTCTCCGCGGTGAGAAAGAGGAAGAACGCCGGGGCGGTCTCGGGGGTGTTGCGGATGTTGCGGCAGAATTCCATGCCGTCGAGCAGGGGCATGTCGTAGTCGCTCAGGATGAGGTCGGGAAGGATGTCCCGGGCCTTGTAGAGTCCCTCCTGTCCGTTGGCTGCTTCATAGATCTCGAAGTCGGGATAGCGGGCGAAGAACTTCGCGAAAACACCGCGGAACTTACTGTCATCATCTACGAGAAGTATGCGCACCACGGGGTTCCCCATCATTTGGCCTCTATCTTCGGTGCCACCTCCGGGGACGCGGGGGCCACCGTTTGCTTCTGTGGCGTGACAGCGGGAGCCGCAGGAGTGATGGTATCCGATGGCTTTGGCTCCGTCGTCGCGACAAGTATGCTCACCCTCCTGTTTCCGAAATCGAGAGGCTTTTCGGGGTGCTTGAGGTTTCGGTCGGCAAAGCCGCGCACCTGAACGATCTGGCCCTTCCCGACCCCGTTTTGTTCGAGGATGCGCCTGGCCGCGTTCGCCCGGTCCGCGCTCAGTTCCCAGTTTGTATAATCGGGGTTCACGTAGGGACGCGCGTCCGTGTAGCCCTCGATCATGACCTTGTTCTTGAGGTGCCCCACCTCGATGGCGACGAGT
>JAAYAK010000251.1 GCA_012719415.1 Syntrophorhabdus sp. | reverse complement strand
CGATGACGGGGCGTCTGTCCGTGGCGAAGGATGTGCCGAAGTCCAAACGCACGATCCTCGTGAGCCATGACCAGTACTGAACGTAGAGCGGCTTGTCGAGGCCGTAGAAGGAACGGATGCGCTCCCGCGCCTCCTTGGTGATCTTCGGGTTCATCTCCGCCTCCAGAGCCCCCGGCTCCCCTGGGACGAGATGGATCACGGCGAAGGAGATGAGGGTGATCCCGAAGACCATGGGGATCATGAAAAAAAGACGTTTAAGGAGATACCGCAACATTCGATCTGTACCTCATCTGGTTTTCCGGCACGTACCACTTGATGAAATTGTACATAATCCCCGCCGGCGCCGGCTCCGCTCCCTTGAAACGCTTGTGGAGGGCCACCGTGCTGTACGGAACGAAAAGGAACGTGTAGGGCTGTTCTTCGGCAAGGACCTCCTGGAGGCGGTCAAGGTATTTCTTCCTCTCCCCCCGGTCAAGGGTGTGACGGGCCTTGACAAGCAGATCATCGACTTCCTTGTTCTCAAAGCCAATGAAGTTCAGTTCCTTCGGTCCCTGCTTGGAAGAATGAAAGATGTCGAACAGATCGGGATCGTTGGGTATTGTCCAACCGAGAAGAACGGCCTCAAAGCTTCTCTTGTCGATAAAATCATTAATGAGCGTAGCCCATTCCAGAACGCGGATCTTCATCGTGATGCCGATGGCGGAGAGCCTGCGCTGGATGAGTTCCGCGCTCTGGATACGCACCACGTTCCCCTGATTGACGAGGATGGTAAACTCAAAGGACCTTCCGTTTTTCCTGAGAACGCCGTCGGCATCGCGGCGGAAACCGGCGTCCCCTAACAGGGCGAGGGCCTTCTCGGGACTGTATTCATACCGTTTTACGTTCCCGTCGTATGCCCACATGTCGGGTTTGAAGGGGCCCGTGGCATCCATTCCCTGGCCGAGAAGTATCCCATCGATGATCTCCTGCTTGTTGATGGCGTGAGCCAGGGCCTGCCGGACCCTCCTGTCCCGGAAGAAATCGTGGCGCAGGTTATAGCCGATGTAGGTATAGGCGAAGGCGAGGTACTTGAACCTGTTGAATTCCCGCTTGAATGCTGGGTAATCGGTCTGCTTGACATACTGAAGCGGCGTCAGGCCCATGAGGTCGATGGAGTTGTTCTTGAGCTCGAGGAACATGGTGGCTGTATCGGGGATGATCTTCATCATGTACCGTCCGATGTAAGGCCTACCCTCGAAATAATCCGGGTTCGCCGTGAGGATGACCCGGTCGCCGGGGACCCATTCGGTGAATACGAAAGGGCCCGTGCCGACAGGCTTTCGCTTGAGAGGCGACATGGCGATGTCCTTTCCCTCGAGCAGGTGCCTCGGCAGGATGGAGGCCGACCAGCTGATAAGGGCCGGGGCGAAGGGCTTATCGTACGTGACCCGGAATGTGTGGTCATCGAGGACCTCAGCCTTTCTCACAAGCTTGAAATCACCGGAATAAGGGGTGGGTGTCCGGGGATCGACGGTCATCTTGTATGTGTACATCACATCGTGGGCAGAAAATGGTTTGCCATCCTGCCACTTCACGCCCTTTTTCAGCTTGAAGGTAATAGAGAGGTTGTCTTTCGAGATCTCCCAGGACTCGGCGAGGTCGCCGACGATAGTGAGGTCCTTGTCGTACTTGACAAGACCGTTATAGACGTAGGAGGCAACCTCATGGGAGGCCGAATCGCTGGCCAAAATGGGTATGAGGTTCGAGGGTTCCCCGATCGAGCCCGTTATTATCATGTCCCCGCAGGCTGGCTTTCCCGGATCGTCGTACCGTGCCGTGTCCTTCTTCCTGCCGCAGGAGGTAAGGAGACAGAGACATAGAATGATGAAGCAGAGAGGGATCAGGTTCTTCTTATGTACCATGAGCGCAATTGAAGCTAATTCTAGCAGAGACCCCCTTCAAAGTAAAGGAAGCCGAAGGTCGAGCGGCAGGTCGAGCGGCTGCGGGGTCCCGGAGCGAGGACGACGCAGACCGTTCCAGGAAGGGTCGGTCCCTGATGGAAGCTATTCGTCCTGAAAGAGTCCGTCCTTGAGCCACAGGTGGTTGAGGTCCCTGCCGTGACGGCCTTCAGTCCGGCGCGGTCTGATGGGTCCCGCGGGCCTTCCCCCGACCATGGTCGAGGCTGCCACGTCCTCGGTGACGATGGACCCGGCTGCCACTATCGCCTCGTCTCCTATGGAAACCCCTGGCAGGATTATAGATGCCGTATAGACAACTACGTAATTGCCGATGGTGACCTTTTTGTACGTGCGTTGCGTGTGGTTCGACTCACTGTGGGAATGGG
>JAAYAK010000250.1 GCA_012719415.1 Syntrophorhabdus sp. | reverse complement strand
TGGGTCTTGGCGAGCCCTTCGAGCGTCGAACTCGTGATCTGCCTGAACCGCTCCGCCTCGGTCTCATCAACGATCCAGGAGATGATCTCCTGTACCCCAAGACTCTGGGCATACATCTCCCGGAGCTTGCGTTCGATCTGGTTTGCGGGGAAGACATCGCCAAGCACGTTAAAGATCTTCCCTGTTCGCTCGGGGTCGAGATCATCCTCGATCATGCTGATCCGGGTGAAGAGTTTGTCCATGACCCTGCCTTCCCGGGTATTCAGAGCCACGAAATTGTATACCAGGCAGTCCTTCTCCTGCCCGTACCGATGGATACGCCCCATCCGCTGCTCGAGCCGGACCGGATTCCAGGGGATATCATAGTTGATCATGAACCAGCAGAACTGCAGGTTGATACCCTCGCCAGCAGCCTCGGTCGCGACCATCACCTGACAATCGTCCCGGAACTCCTTCTCCGCGTACAGCCGGGAGTCCGGCGTATTACGGTCGCCGATCTTCATCCCGCCGTGGATCTGCGTGACCGTAAGTCCCCATGAGCGGAGCTTCTCGACGAGATAGACGAGCGTATCCTTGTGTTCGGTGAAGATGAGCAACTTCATCTTGGGATCGTGGAAGATGCCCTCGTGGGTCAACTGCTCTTTGAGCTTGACAAGTTTGGTCTCAATCTCTCGTTCTTCGAGACGTTTTGCTATTGTGACAAGCCTGGAGAGATCGGAAATATCCTCCCGGAGATCCTCCGGCCTGTGCGAGATGACTGTCTCCTCAAGATCTGCCAGCACCCGCTCCCGTTCATCGTCATAGAGATCGGCCATGATCTCCTCTTCGCCGCCGAACCGCTTGTCCAGTTCGCGCTGGAGACGCCGGTCGATCTCTTTCTTCCGATAGGCCTCGGGATCCCGGAGGATCTCTTCACGCTTGTTGCGCATCCGCTCAAGTGTGCAGCGTACCGCATAGATGCTCGAGGCAAACCGGCGCTGGAGCATCGCCATCGTGAACCCAAGCGCCTTGCCGCGGATGGTACCGTCTGCCGCAGCTCTGACGGACTGCTTCTCGACGTATGCCGTCAGGTGGTCATAGAATTCGACCTCATCGGCATCGAGATCGAAGGGAATCGTGTATACGTTCCGTTTTCTGAAGAGATTGGTTACTTTTCCCGTCTCCGGATCCGGGAAGTTGACGAGCGCCTCTTTCACCCTTCTGAGATAAAATGGCGCGTTCCGTGTCTTCGTCGCTCGATCTAAACTCTCGATATCCCCGTAGACGTCCTTGTCAAGCAGTGATAGGAAGAGACGGAAGTTCTCCTTATCCCCTTTATGGGGCGTCGCCGTCATGAGCAGATAGTGATCAGTCATCTCGGAGAGTTCCTCCCCAATCCGGTAGGCAAGCGTTTTGTTGTCTTCGGAGGAGGCACTCATTTTGTGTGCCTCGTCCACGATGATGAGATCCCACCGCTTTGACTTCAACAAACTCTGCTGTGCATCTTCAATACGCGCAATCCAAGGAAGCGAGGTGACAACCTGATCTCGCTCATCCCAGGGATTCGATCCATACGCCGCACGGAGGATCTCACCTCGCACGACACTGAAATCCTCCCGGAATTTTTCCTTGAGTTCGCGCATCCACTGGAAGGTGAGATTCGCGGGCGTGACGATCAAGATACGCTTGACAAGACCGCGGATCTTCAACTCCTTGATGAGCAGACCTGCCATGATCGTCTTTCCGGCACCGGGATCATCGGCCAAGAGAAACCGTATGCGCGGCAGTTTCAGGAAATAGTCATATACAGCTTCCAGCTGGTGGGGGAGCGGATCGATCCGCGCTATTGAAAGGGAAAAATATGGGTCATATTCGTATGCAAGACCTAACCGCCGCGCTTCAATTCCAAGCCGAAATTTGTGTGCGTCACCATTGAATGATTCATGCTCCGGGAACACTTCGATCAGGTCGAGGTGTTGCGAGCCAAGAAAGCGGATATAGGCCTGCCCGGAGTTGCGACCCCTTCCCTCTACTTTCAGAGAATCCCCAATCGGCCTTACGGTCAGAACTTCAACGTCTTCGGGGAAAAGAGATCCCTCCTTTATGATTGCCCGTGGTTTTATTATGCTGAAAATGTCATTCGCATGCAGGTCTGCCATAATACAACAGATGGAAGGTTCAACTTGTGTAAGAAGAGTCTTTCGAATCTTCCCTGGGGTGAATTATGTTGCATATGCAGAACAATAGTTTCTGAGAGCAAACCTGTGGCCCAATACATTGGAAGGTGGGAGGCTGGCAACGATTTCCGCTCTGGGCAGTAACCTGGTATTTTTTGCGCCTCCTTATATGCTGACACTCTTCCAGATGCTCATGATTGCCTTTCTTTCAGTGGTGTAGGTAATGGGGCCTGCGGTGCGACCTCCCCTCATATCATCTCTATGGGGGACGATCTGGAAAGAGAGGGTAAGAATAGGGCGAATAAGGAGATCGCTCAGCAGGGGCGCAGGAGAGTGGGAACCAGTACGGGGCCGGGCCTTCTTGTTGATTACGAGAGATCTTTCTTCCGCCCCTCATCAACCAGGGCGCTCCGGAGAATGGGTCTCGACATGAGGTGTGAACTTGCATCCTCTCCAGTGTGAACTGTCAGGGGTGTCAGGGGTCTGGAGATTTACTCCCTATTATTCCGTACATTGCTCTCCCTCTCTCTCTCTCGCACGTGCGTGAGGGGGGGTCATTACCCCTGACACCCCTGACGCGTAGCGCTTATGGTGGCGTTCGTAGCACCTCCAGGCTTGTACTGGCTGGTCGATTTCCAGACATACCCTCGGAAAACTTGCCTCCTCTCCCCCTTAACCATCACTCTGGCCGGTGCAAAACCGTACCTGAATACACACTTTGCGAACATCTCCAGGTTCGTGGGCACCTTTGATTGATTCACGCTCTCGGTTCTGGCGAAGTTCAGGAAACCGCGGTATGCGTCCTCCTTCTCAACAACCCCCTTCCCATCGTGGTTCAGGTTCTCCGTGATGAATTTGTAGATGGGATCCGCGTTCGTCTGCCAAACATCCCTGACCTCGTACGCGCTGGAGCGCACCAGCAGGCTACCACTCTGAACAATCCTGATCATGGTACCAATCACCAGATTCAGAAACGCTGAGCTGTTTTGTGGGGTCAGAACACGGTCGTACCAGCTCGGGTCCACCTCGAAGAGATTTGGAAAGGTGAGGTATTCCCACCGCTCCCAGAACGCTGCATCGTTTTTTACCCGATCCGGTGTCTCCGGGGGGCGGTTGCAGGTGAATAGGTGGACGCAGAATATCCGCGCCCGGTACGCATCTATCCCCTTCCGCTCAACATCATGCCAGTCAAACCCGGTCAAGGTTTTGAGGACGGTCGAATTCTGCATTGGAACGTCATCCAGGTCGTCATAGATGTTGAACATCTTTCCCTCCATAGATGCGAGGCAGAACCTGTCCTGCCCAATCCTTTGCAGCATGACCCGGGCAGTGTTCTCATCCCCGAATGTTCGCCGGAGCAACTCAATGTATGAGCTCTTACCACCGTTTGTGTCACCGTGGACGATGTAACTCTTCTTGTAGGGCTTCCCCATGACAGTTGCCTGAAGGAGGGCCTGCGCAGGGATTTGCAGTAGCACCTCGTAGTTCCCCTCGTCAGCCCATGACGATAGCACCTGAATAATCTCTGTCGGGTCGGCCTCGGGGTTGTAGGCCACTGGTAGCCTGTATGTGTAGCGGTTCTCTGGGGAGTGCGGCTCCAGGGTCCGAGCACCGGTCTCGTAGTCGATGACCACCACGCCGTTCGCGCAGGGTATCCCAGGGTTTTGGTTGAATGGGTATTCCCGCGTAACACGCATGTCGGTGATGTGCGACACGATCTCCCTCTTCGCACTGGAGATCTTCCCGGTAAACTTGCACTGCTCAGCTACCTCCTGCGTCATCTCCTCCACGTCACCGTCGTTCGCGCGGTATATTCCGTGCTCGGTGTCGTAGATGTAGATGGTACGGCGGTACGAGACGCACCGGAGTTCTTCGGCGACATGGTCAGCAATCGCCGAATAGTTTAGAAGGACTTCCCCACCCCTTGACGTTGTGGAGAACCGGGCTATAAACTCGTTTTCGCTGCGCCGCTCTACCTCTACCTGCCGTCGCTCCCACGCCTCCCGGACCCGGTCTGACCCGGCGGTTTCGTGTAGCCATGCCCTGAGATCCTCGATGGGTATAAACTCGCTATTCTGAGGTGGACGAACGTGGTACTCGCGTTCGAGCGTTTGGATCCAACTGTAGATCTGATCCGCCTCTAGGGCGTCGATCTGGGCGTTGGATATGAGGGTCCATCTCGCTGGCGGGACTTCAACGACCCCTACTGCCTCTGCCTCCTGCCCCACACTGGAGCCTTGTTCCGGTTCCGGTTCCGGCTCTGTCTCTGGCGTCGCGACAGGTGCGGCAGATGAGGGCTCCCCAGCCCCCTGGTCACCGGGGATCGGATCCTCCTCCCCTAGCCGGCGCAGGAACCGGGCCAACGCCACCGGCAGGATATACTGCGCGTCCCGAACCGTCAGCGGGTCCGTTGTGACCGGAGCGTCGTCCCCGGGCAGGTAGACCTGAATCCCTGGGTAGGGGTCCCGGGACAGGTCGGCCCCATCTCGCCCCTCCAGGCGGAACCACAGCGTCCGCGTCCAAGCCGCGGTTTCATCCGCCGGGACGTCGGTTCTGGTCCGCCGGACTGCGTCCAGGATCCACCCTGCCCAAGCGGGGCGCCCCTCTTGGCGATCCAGGGTCGCTAGGGTATCGTGGAATCGTTCTAAGCCCGTTTGAGACTCCAGAATCAAAACGCAGAATGGGTGTGGCAGGATCACGGCAACTGCCTCCGAACTTGTCTGCAAAATTCGTAAATCGCCCAATATACCCGCTTTCGTTCGGCCTGGCACCCGCGCTGGAGCCCGGCTTGGTGGAGGGCACTCGCGACCGTATCCAGATCCCCGTCGTAGGTCGCCCGCTTGCCGGTGCGGGGGTAGACGACCTCGATGGCGCACCCGCCGCGCCGCCCGAGAGCGATCCCCACGACGGCGAACGGGGAGATTTTTTCGGGGACACCGTCCGGCCCTGTCCTCCAGATTCCGGCGGCATGGCCGGGGCGCCGGCTGGATAGATACCGGACGTATCGTCCGCCCCTGATCGCCGCATCGACGGGCCAGGGGTCGCGTTGTGGCGAAAATGTTATGTGTTCCGCAGGCGAAGCGTTAACTGAACCGAGGGGTTCTGTAGGTGTCCGCCCCGGGGTGGGGGCGGACGCGAACTTTTGCATGTTATTTTCTCCCTACTAAACTTGCTCATTATGAGTCTAATTGACTAAAATGACCTCTCCTGAACCTCTATTCAGATAGATCTGAGCTACGAGGCGGTGGAGTTCGGGGAGCGCGCGAAGTTCTGAGTGGGTCAGCCGGATCGGATCTGGTCGGCGGACCGCGGCTTTTTTGCCTGTGAGGGTCAACTACGATCACCGCCGCGCTGGCCGGTGTTCGCTGGTTGGTGTCGGTGGATCGTGCCGGGGGCGGGTTGGCTGTGGCAGGTTGCCCCGTCCCTGGTGGCGCTGGTATCTGTTGTTCCTGGGCTGGTGTTCGATAGCCACCACGCCCCTGTTCGGCGGGCGTAATCTATCAGATCTGGTTTAGAAATCCTCCAGCAGCCTCTGACCCGAACCGCGTGAATTTCTCCACTCTGGACCAGCATGTACGCAGTCGTCAGCGAAACGGCTAACGCCTCTGCAACGTCTGCGACCGTAAACAAGGTTGTCGTTTTGTTCTGCACGTCTTTTACCCCCGCTACGCGAGTGGTTAGAATATCGTGTATCACAGGTTCGTCATTAAGATATGGGGGGAATGTGTTCGGGTGGTGCTGGTGGCGGAATAATGGATTTAAAGCAACCATTAGTAAAATTGCCCCTTTATAATGAGATTATGAAAAATTCTGCATGTGCATTTTTCTTGTATTTTTTTTATATTATTGCACATGCTCAGGCTGGTTCTTTGTGGTCATTTTACCCTAATTTGACTTGGGTTGAGGTTTTATCTGATTAATAAAAAAGATGATTCATACCTTGGGATATTTTAATGACAGTGATCAGATCTCTCGTCATCAAAATCGTGGTGCGCCTGCGGTAATATCTGAATCGGGCCGTTTTGATCCCGTCTTTCAGTACAATCGCATTAAATCAGTCCGACGGGTAACCTTGACCAAGTTGGGAGGAGTGTCGTACGATGAGGTGACGCGGCGAGCGCGCTGAAAGCGAAAACAGAGCAAAATGCGGGCTCAGGAATTGAAACAGAGATTAAAATATGCCCCCGCCCGGATTTGAACCGGGGACAACCAGATCTTCAGTCTGGCGCTCTCCCAGTCTGAGCTACAGGGGCTTTCTGCCTAACAATGTAGTCGTT
>JAAYAK010000249.1 GCA_012719415.1 Syntrophorhabdus sp. | reverse complement strand
TGGTACGAGGCGCGGAACGATGACCGCATCGACCTCATCCCCCGTCGCCGCCAGGTCGATCCCGGCGAAACGATGAGCTTCGAGGCGCGGATGCCTTTTAGCACGGCAACCGCCCTTGTGACCGTGGAGCGCGAAGGTGTGATGGATGCTTACGTAAGAAAGGTCTCCCGGGAGAATCCCGTCATAGATGTCCCCGTGAAGGTGAGCTATGTGCCCAATGTCTTTGTGTCGGCGCTCGTGGTTCGGGGACGGCTGGCAGGTACTCATCCAACCGCGTCCTTTGATCCCGGGAAACCGGCCTACCGTCTGGGCATAGCCGAGGTCAGGGTGGGCTTAAAGCCCCATGCCCTCAAGGTGAAGGTCGAGACGGACCGGAAGACGTACGGGGTCAGGCAGAAGGTGAAGGCCCGCATCTCGGTGCGGACGCCCGACGGCTCCGTCCCGTCGAAGGGTTCCGAGGCCGCCCTGGCCGTTGTCGATGAAGGACTCCTCGAACTCAAGCCGAACCTGAGCTGGGGGCTTCTCGATGCGATGATGCGCCGGAAGGGCTACGGGATGTCGACGGCCACGTCGCAGATGATGGTCATCGGCAAACGTCATTTCGGGCGCAAGGCCCTCCCTCACGGGGGAGGCGGCGGGAAACAGCTGACGCGGGAGCTCTTCGATACGCTGGTGTACTGGAAGAGCGCGGTGCCCCTCGACGACAGCGGTGAGGCGGACGTGGTCTTCGATCTCAATGATTCCCTCACGTCCTTCAGGGTTGTGGCGATAGCCAGTTCCGGGAGCGACCTTTTCGGTACCGGGGCACAGACGATAAGGACCACTCAGGACCTCATGGTCCTTTCGGGCCTGCCCGGGCTCGTCCGGGAAGGCGACCGTTTTACCGCGGGATTCACGGTGCGCAACGCGTCGACGCGGAATATGGACGTGGAGGTGAACGTGAAGCTTCGCGGGGGCAAGGCCCCGCAGTCGTTCGCGCCCCTGTCGCTTGCCATTCCCGCGGGGGAGGCCCGGGAGGCGGCCTGGCAGGTCATCGTGCCATCCGGCGTCGCGAAACTCGATTACGAGGTATCGGCACGGGAGGCTTCCGGAGACGCGCGGGACGAGCTGAAGGCCACCCAGACGGTGGTGCCGGCAGTGAGTGTGAGGGTTATGCAAGCCACACTCACGCAGGTGAAGGACGCGCTGAAAATGGATGTTGAGCGTCCCGCGGACGCCGAACCGGACCGGGGAGGTGTTGCCGTAACGTTGCGGCCCAAACTTTCCGAGGGCCTTGGCGGCGTTGTCGAATACATGGGCCGTTATCCTTACACGTGTCTTGAACAGAAGGTGTCGAAGGCCGTTGCCCTTCAGGACCGTGAGATGTGGAAGAACATCATGGCTGAGGCGCCCGCGTACCTCGATACGGACGGCCTCGCGAAATACTTTCCTCTCATGACGCGCGGCAGTGATACCCTGACCTCTTACCTTCTATCCATAAGCGGTGAGTCCGGGTACGAGATACCGCAGGAGGTCCGGGCCAGGATGATCAAAGGCCTGAAAGGGTTTGTGGAGGGAAAGGTCGTGAGAGGCTCCGCGCTTCAGGCACCCGACCTTTCCATAAGGAAGATGGCGGCCGTCGCGGCTCTCTCGCGGCATGGACAGGCTGGCGCCCAGCTTCTGACCACCATCGATATCGAACCCGACCTGTGGCCCACGTCGGCCGTCCTTGACTGGATCGATGTCCTGCGGCGCACGCGGGGCATAGCCGACGGGCAGGGGAGGTTGAAGAAGGCCGCTCAGATCCTCAGGAGCCGCCTCAACCTGCAGGGAACCGTGATGGGTCTCTCCACGGAGAGGTCGGACCAACTCTGGTGGCTCATGGTGTCGACGGACCTCAACTGCGCCCGGACGCTCATCGCGTCCATGGAGATCGGTACCTGGGGCGAGGACGTGCCCCGGATCGCCCGGGGACTGGTATCGAGGATGAAGAGGGGCCGCCTCGACACGACGACGGCAAACGCCTGGGGCGTGCTCGCTCTTCAAAAGTTCTCGCGGAAGTACGAGTCCGCCCCTGTGAAGGGCACCTCCACTCTCACCCTGGCAGGAAAACAGGGTACCATCTCATGGGCTGAAAGCGCGAAGGGAGGCAGCCTCACGCTGCCCTGGCCCGGGAAGAGAAGCGCCCTCGCGATCGACCACAGGGGGGAGGGAAGGCCCTGGGCGAGCGTGCAAAGCCTGGCGGCGGTTCCGTTGAAGGCCCCCCTGGCGTCGGGTTACACCATAAAGAGAACGATAACGGCGGTGGAGCGCAAGGTGCCTGACGCGTGGACGCGCGGCGACGTGATGCGTGTGCGTCTCGAGATCGACGCCCGTACGGACATGACCTGGGTGGTCGTCAGTGATCCCATCCCGTCGGGCGCGGCCATCCTGGGAAGCGGTCTCGGGCAGGATTCGGCGCTCCTTTCCCGCCAGGGCCGTCAGCGGGGATGGGCGTGGGAGGCCTACCGCGAACGGTCTTTTGAGGCCCTGAGAGTGTACTACGAGTTCGTCCCGCGCGGCAAATGGACCGTGGAGTACAGCGTGAGGCTCAACAATGACGGTATGTTCCGTATGCCCGCCACGCGGGTGGAGGCGCTCTACTCCCCGGAGATGTACGGAGAAATTCCGAACCCGCCCGTGGAGGTGAGAAAGTAACAGGATGTTCTTCAGGCGACTGAAAGGCACGAGGAAGATATGCGTTGTGGCGGCACTTGCCGTCCTGTGCCTCGCCGCGGCCGGGTTCCTTGCGGTGGTCCGGTCGGTCAGGAACACGGACGCAGGGTCCTTTGCGGCCCTGAAAGCCTCCTGGCGAGCCTCCGATGCCGTCCTTCTCGATCGTCACGGGGAGGCCATCCACACACTGAGGACGGATGACAGCGGCAGACGGCTGGAATGGACCCGTATTGGCGATGTCTCTCCGTCCTTTCTCGCCACCGTCGTTCTTGTCGAGGACCGTCGTTTCTTCAGCCATCATGGCGTCGACCCTTTCGCCTTCGTATCGGCCCTCGTGGAGAGGGCCGCGGGGGGAAGGCTCCGCGGTGCCAGCACCATCCCGATGCAGGTGGCCTCGATGGTGGACAGGAGTTTGAAGCCGAAAGGGATACGCAGGGATCCCGGCCAGAAATGGCGACAGATCATCACCGCCCTTGCCATGGAGCGCGCCTGGACAAAGGAGGAGATGCTCGAGGCCTACATCAACCTCATATACTACCGTGGGGAGCTGCAGGGTGTCAGGGCGGCGTCGAAGGGTCTTTTCGGGAAGGAACCGTCGGGTCTCACCCAGGTGGAATCCGTTGTCCTGGCTTCTCTCATAACATCGCCCAATGCGTCCCGGGAAAGGGTGGCCGCGAGGTCCTGGCGTCTCGCGGTGAAGGCCGACATGAAGGTCAGCCGTGAAGAGGTGGAGAAGAAGACAGCGGATGCCCTGGCATCGGCCTATCGTATAGCCTTCGATACCTCGCTAGCCCCCCACGTGGCGCGCATGCTCCTCACAGAGGGAAGACCGAAGGTGGTGACGACCCTCGACGGACGGCTCCAGAGGTTTGCCCTCGATGCCCTCAGGGACAACCTTGCCGCCTTGCGTGGGCAGAACGTGGCCGACGGGGCCGTTATGGTGGTCGATAACGCGACGGGCGAGATCCTTGCCTACGTCGGCAACAGCGGGAGCGCATCGAGCGCCGTCTGGATGGACGGTGTCCGGTCGCGAAGACAGGCGGGTTCGACGTTGAAGCCCTTCCTCTACGGTCTCGCGATCGAAAAAGGCTACATGACCGCGTCGTCCCTCCTCGAAGACACACCCCTTTCCATAATGACCCCGACGGGGCTTTACGTGCCGCAGAACTACGACAACCAGTTCCGCGGCACCGTGAGTGTGAGGTGCGCCCTGGCGTCGTCCCTCAACGTGCCTGCCGTCAAGACCCTTCTCGTGACCGGCCTCGAGCCCTTCGTCGAGAGGCTTAACAAGCTGGGGTTTGCGAGCATCAGGGAGGACCCGGAGTTCTACGGTTATTCCATCGCCCTCGGGTCAGCGGATGTCGAGCTCTATGAGCTTGTCGGGGCGTACCTGGCGCTGGCGCGGGGTGGACGGCGCGCGGGGATGAGACTGACCTTCGACGGCACCGCCGGCGCCGGGACCCGCGTCATGGATGAGAAGGCGTCCTACATCGTCTCCCGTATACTGTCGGACAGGGAGTCACGGGCCGTCACGTTCGGTCTCGAGAACCCCCTTGCCACGCGCTACTTCACGGCGGTCAAGACGGGTACCAGCAAGGATATGCGCGACAACTGGTGCATAGGTTTCTCCCGCCGCTACACCGTTGGGGTATGGGTCGGCAACTTCTCGGGCGAGCCCATGCGCGATGTCAGCGGTATCAGCGGGGCCGCGCCCCTGTGGCTCGAAGTGATGAACTTTCTCCATGGCGCCGTCCCGTCGACAACACCGGGGCGCCCGGCGGGCGTCACCGTTGCCAGGGTGCGTTTCGAAGGGGATATCGAGCCCTCCCGGGAGGAGTTCTTCATCGAGGGTACGGAGCCGATGGATGCCGTGCGGGTGCAGGCCTCCCATCAGAAGCCCCGCATCGTCTACCCTCCGGAAGGGACTTTTATCACCATCGATCCCGACATCCCCGGGAAGCTCCAACGGGTCGCCATGCGCTTCGAGCCAACGTCGGCCCGCGTAAGATGGGTCCTCAACGACTCCGACGCGGGACCGGACACGCCGCTCTTTCTCTGGGAGCCGAAACGCGGCAGTCACACCCTTACGATCGTAGATGGCGACGGCAGGGTCGTCGATTCGGTGGGATTCACGGTGAGGTAGGGGCCGGCCCCCGGGAATGCGATTTCTCGTATAATATCAAGGAATACCGGTAAATTTCGCTTGACAGCCATTTTTATCAGGAATAATATTGCTTAAAAGCACAATTGCTTAATACTACCAAAGAAAGGAGCCACGCAGCATGCCAGTAGGTAAGGTGAAATGGTTCAACGATTCCAAGGGGTACGGTTTCATCGAACAGGATGGCGGCGAGGACGTGTTCGTCCACTTCTCCGCGATCCAGCAGGATGGTTTCAAATC
>JAAYAK010000248.1 GCA_012719415.1 Syntrophorhabdus sp. | reverse complement strand
GCGAATGGAACGAGATCGATCGCCTTGCCTATCTCGCCCACCACATCGAAGACAATCCGGTCTACGCCAAGTGGAACAGGCTGCGTTCCCTGCCTGAGGCCAACTGGCTCGTGGCGGCCTGCAACGGCTTTCTCGCGAGACCCCGCTATGCCGGGGAGTCCGCAGCCCGGGATGTCCTCTTCGAGGAGGCGGCGCCCCTGTGGATAAGCCCCGTCTGGGCCGTCGGCACCCTCGCGGCTGAGAGCGCCGGACGCATTGGCTGGCCGACACGCTTGACCGACAGCGATGCCGCACGCCTTGAAGGTCTTGCCCTTCATCCCGCGCGGGAAGGTGTGCCGGCATCAACGGAGGCCGTCTTTTCCGTCGACCGCCTGAGGCAGTTCGGGGAGATTGGCCTTTGCCCCGTCGCCGGGGTCGCCATGAAGGATATCGCCTTCCTGCCCGCGGCCCGGACCGTATCGGGGGAACCCCTTGCCTTCCAGCTGTTCTTCTCCCGGCTCACCGGTTTTCTCATCCGCCTGAGGGAAGAGCGCGGGTCGTCGCTTCCCGATGACGCCGCCCCCTGGCTCGAGGAGGCCCTTCAGACCTTCTTTCGCCTCTCTGGCGGCCACGTGCCCGGTGACCTGTCCGTGAAGGAGGTCGAGGGCGAGCGGCCTTCCTTCGTGATCGCCTTCACCCCGCCCGCGGCCGTCATCCCCGGCGGAAGGGGGATAGCCTTCACCTTCGCATGGTAGAAAAGCACTTCAAAACAAGAGGGGCTTTGTTTTATAATAGGTGGTCCACGATGAACTGGAAGATCTTATCCACGGCGGTCCCGCTCGTCGCCGCCCTCGCCCTTTCCGGCTGCGGCGGCGGGGCGAAGACGGCGCCGCAGGCACAGAACCTCAAGCGGGACTACGACTTCCACGGCAGCATCAAGAAGGTCGACCCCGCCATATTCCCCCCCGATGACGCGTCATGGGTGAAGGTCGACGACACGACGCGGCGCAAGGTCTTCTTCAACGACCGCCTCACACTGGAGATCGTGGAAACATCCAAATCGGGGCTGACGGGGAACATCACCACCGCTCATCGCTCCAATGACGTCATGGGCTACGTCATTGCCGGCGGCGCCATGGTCACGGTGGGCAAGGACACGAGGCAGATCGCGGCGGGCGGCGCCTTCGTCGTCCCCTCCAACACCCCCTATGGTGTCATTCCGGCCGCGGACAAGACAACCATCCTCTATGTGTACACCCCTCCCCGGGAGGACTTAAGGCCCACGGCCCCCAAGGTGCGTCGTTTCCCCGACAATGAGATAAAGAGCATCGTCTACGCGTGGTTCGCCCTTTTCGACGAGAAGGCCCCGGCGGGACAATTCCTTTCCTACCTTGCCGACACGGGCCTCATCATGGAGATGGCGGACAAGAAGAAGATAACCTCCTGGCAGGGCTTTCAGGACTGGTACGGCCTCTGGTCGTCGGCGGTGACCGCCTATTCCAGCACAGTCGAGCCGGTCTCGGTCTCCTTCGACAGCGGCACCGGGCGCTACCGGGCGAGCACAACCGTCTCGTCGACGACGAAGACCGTGAAGGGCAAGACGAGCACGGAGCGGTACCAGGTCGACATGACCCTCGTCGACACGAGCTGGGGCGGCATGCCGAAGATCCTCGAGTACAAGGAGTCGCCGGCGAAGAAATGAACCCATGAACTACCTCACCGACAGAAAGTTCTCCTTCTCCTCCGATGCCCTTGCCCCCGATACCTTCGGGGTGGTGAGGTTC